>CAWVXU010000034.1:0-25546 GCA_963934255.1 uncultured Fibrobacterales bacterium | reverse complement strand
TGAAGTTTTTTCTCAATCATGTACTGTGTTTTAACCAGCAAGCCACAAAGAATGTTTGTATTTTGAGATTTGACTTGGGGGTGATAACAGATGTTAAGAGAGTGAATTTCCTCAGTGTAACTTTGAGTAGAGAAAAACTCTAGGATTGAATTTTCCCAATAAGAGAGGGTCTTTGTTTGTGTTGTGATGACTCCGAATTTCATTAGCAAATCACTTTGTAGTCTCAACTCGTTTCCACAAAGTACTAAGTGGTCGTTTCATCACTCGAACATTAATAAAAACTAAACTCCATAAATGAACTCTTGCAATAAAAAGCATATAGGTCCATGCAGACTCTTTAAGCGTCTTGGGGAATTTTAAAGCCAGTGATGTTCCGTGAATAGCTTCACTTAGTGGTGATCGCATATTGTGTTTTGACTTACGAATATAGTCTTGAGCGTAGCCACCTGCACTGCGAACTTTTTGAATCAGCCAATCTTTGTATGTGGTTGGATACTTGACGTAGACTTCAGCTTGTTGACAATAGCGAACTTGGTAATCTTGATCAAAAAGCATATGTGAAATTACGGCATCTTCAGATAAAGCATCTTCAGGGATTTTGTCAATGAGAGCTGGTTTGTACGCAAAATAGTATCCAGATAATATAAGAAATCGACCTTCTTTATCTCGAGTTTGACGCATCTCGTGAATTGCATGAGTCAAGAGATGTGACCAAAACCCCAACATGGTAGTTCGAGGACTAATGCTTATTGGTCGAGCTGTTACCGCTCCGACCTTTGGGTCTTCTAAAATTTTCAGCATAGGGGCTAAACTATCTTCGCCAACCCAAACATCACCATCACTTAAGAAGACCATCTCACCACGGATTTCTTTCATTCCGATATTCAGAGCCGCTGGTTTACCCAATTTTGGGTCTTGGACATGACGGACAAAAGGATAAATTTCTGCTCGCTGAAGCACAACCTCTGTAGTTTCTTCGTCAGGACATACCACAATCAATTCAGATATCCTAGGATCCATTTGGACTGCAAAGGAATCAATAGCTTTGCCAATGGTATTGGGCTCTTTATAGGCTGTTATTAAAACAGAATATTTTAAGCTAGTTCCCATAAAGATTCCTTGATGGTGGTAAATTTGACTCAAAAATAATAAAAAACCCCTATAATCTTGGTTATTGTACTGAAAAGAAGAGTTATAACAGGCAAACTTGTCCATATCATAGAAGATTCTGCTGTTTAACTCAATAAACCAAAGCTGAATAAATCAGGCTTTTGTAGATTAGCGTGGTCACTATTAAGGAACTAACATGAACAAACTTGCAAAAACTATAGGCGCTGCTGTTATTGGTATCTTGAGCTTAACATGGTCTCAAGAAAAAGTATCTGATTATCAAGGTTTTTGGGTGGCTGATATAGAGGCTAGTCAAGCCATGATGAGTGCGGCTGAAAAAGATGAAATCTCGAAACTACCTAAGGTGGTTTTGAATATGATGAATTCCATTGTCGTTGAATTAGGTGATAATCAGGTGGTACTCAACATGCTAGGTGAGCGCGAGCAAGCCAAGTGTCAGCCATTTGAAATCAAAAACAAAAGACTGCATGTCAAGTGTACAGCAAATAAAGAACAAAAAGAACGCGAGCTGATAGCTGAATTAGTTCAAGGCAAATTACGTATTGTTCAAATGAATGGCTCAAAGAATGCTCAAGTGGAAAAAGTTAGCTTCAAAAGGGTGACTCAGGTCGAAGCTGAAACCGCAATAAAATCAGCTCCGAGTAAAGAGGAATTCCAAGCTTTGATGATGAAGATGATGCAAGAAGCTTTTGCACAACAATTAATGCAAAAATAGTCAATACTAGAACTCCCCCCAAAGCCTAAGAGTCTTCCCAAAAAATAAGCGGCCACAAACTTGGTCCACAAAAAACGCGCCACCAGGGGACCGGCAGCGCATAAATCAATAATTTCTTATTCACAGGAGAGAGAGCTAACTTCCAAAGAAGCTAGCTACAAAGAAATGATAGTTGATTATCATATCAATTCAAAGCAGTATTCTCTAATACTACTGCAATCTTTCATGATTTTTAAACCAAGTGTTTCTCTAAAAATCCCATACTGCTCCAACAGCATAGCTTAATTGGCGTTTTTGTTTTTCTTCCCTATCCAAAATATCCACAAAAATATCTTCTGCGGAACCAAACTCAGCGTGTTCCTTGAGCTCCTTATAAAGACTAAGCATGTAGTTGTCTAGACAAAAACCTAACTCTTCGACCTCACTGACACTTAAGTCACTTTCAGAGTCAAATTTTTGAAAAAAGTGAGTGTGATTCAGTTTGATAGCGTTGATAAGTCTCAATTAGTTTTTTGCTATGGGAGATTAGGTAATCAAGCAGTAATTTTGATCTTTCATTTGTGCTATTTACCATTAACCTACTATAAAGAGTATGGGCTTGCTTATGAAAATCAACAGAATGATTTATGATGCCCCTTACTTGTTGAAATGATGACATATAAGCCTCCTCTCTCAGAGTCTATATATTCAATTTAATCCACCAGTACTGCCTAACAAAAAGGAAATGAGAGAATTTGGTAAATTTTTGAAGTAGAGACCTAAAAATACGAAAACGTCTAAAAGATTTGAGCCAGAGAGTAAAGTTCTTTGATTGAGGCAACCGGATCAGATGAATTATAGACAGCAGATCCTGCTACAAAATTATTTACGCCAGCATCATAGACTTCTTTGATGTTAGAGGCGTTAATTCCACCATCAATTTGGATATTAAGCTCAGGTGATTTTGCACGAATAGCCCTTACTTTATCTAGACTATAGGGGATGAATTTTTGACCACCAAAGCCAGGATTGACACTCATTATGAGGACCATGTCTAATAAGTGCAATATGGGGAAAATAGTTTCTACTGGAGTTGCTGGATTTAAAGCAACACCCGCTTGACATCCAAGCTCCTGAATTTGATGAATAACTCGATCAAGATGATTGGTTGACTCAACATGAACACATATGTTATCAGCTCCAGCTTGGGCAAATAGTGGGATCATCTCTTCTGGATTGGAGATCATTAAGTGACAATCAAGTGTCAGCTTGGTCTTAGCTCGAATGCTTTTAAGGACAGGTGGTCCAATTGTGAGGTTGGGAACGAAGTGTCCATCCATGACATCAATGTGTAACCAGGTAGCTCCACCGTCTTGGGCTTGGAGGATCGCACTATCTAAATCAGTAAAATCAGCACTCAAAATGGAAGGGGCTATGATAGTTTGGGGTTTCATTTGGATTTTCCTGTAGGCGGGATATATGTTCAATTTTGCTCAATGTTCTCTTTGATACAAATTTAAGATAATTTCCTTGATTTACTTTAATATATTTGTGAAGGCCATAGGGCGATAATGATATTATAAAAATTAAAGAGGGAAAATCAATGAGTAACAAAAATATTGCCAAGAAAGCATTAAAAAAAGCTACAACCAAGACAGCTGTAAAGTCATCGGCGGCTAAAGCTGCGGTAAAAACTACAGCCAAAACAACCACAACGAAAGTAGCTGAAAAAGCTGCGACAAAAAAAGTGGTTGCTAAGCCTGTGGTTAAAAAAGTAGTAGCTAAAAAAACTGTGGTTAAAAAAGTAGCAGTTAAAAAAGCGATTATTAAAAACACAGTAACTCCAACTAAAGTTGCAGAAAAAACTGTGGTTAAAAAAGTTGCAGCTAAAAAAGTTGTTACTAAAAAAGTTGCAGCTAAAAAAGTTTCTGCGGACAAAATTATTCGCAAAGTAGGATTAAGCTATTACTCACCACTATCGGGTAGTGTTGAAATTGCCGGTACATTTAATAAATGGGACCCTACTATAAACAAAATGACCAAATCTAAAGACGGATTCTGGACTGTGCAACTTTCATTAGCGCCAGGAATCTATGAATATAAGTTTGTTTTTGACGGTTCAAGTTGGGAATGTGACCCACAGTCTCCGACAATTGATTCCGCACATGGACATAATAATGTTATAGAAGTTAAATAAAAGGAATAAAATGAACCAACTTGCAGCCGTTACCTTATTTGATGTCAAAGAAGTTGCCTCTAAATTCGGAACACCTACATGGGTGTACGATCAAGCAACTATCGAAAAACGTATTTCAGAAGTAAAATCCTTTGATGTGATTCGCTATGCTCAAAAGGCAAATTCGAATTTAGCAATTTTAAAGATTATGAAAAACCAAGGCGTTGTCGTTGATGCAGTTTCGGCTGGTGAAGTAATTCGTGCTATTAAAGCAGGCTACACCACAGAGGGAGAGCATCCTGGTATTGTGTTTACTGCTGACATGTTCGATGAAGACGCGCTCAAGGTCATTAAAAAATACAATGTACCTGTGAATGTAGGTTCACCAGATATGATCCCTCAACTTGCAGAAGCGGGGATTAATGTGGATGTTACTCTTCGTATTAATCCAGGATTTGGCCATGGTCATTCAGCAAAAGTTAATACCGGTGGTGATGTTTCTAAGCATGGCATTTGGCATGAGCAAATTGAAGAATGTATGGCACTTGGTTTAAAGCATGGAATAAATATTCATGGTTTGCACATGCATATTGGGTCTGGTTCTGATTTTGAACATTTATCGGCTGTGGCTAACTCAATGGTGGATGCCGCTCGTCGAGTAGGCCAAACCTTGAAAGTCGTTTCAGCAGGTGGTGGACTTCCTATACCTTATCATAAAGAAGACCCTACCCGTATTGACGTGCAAGCTTACTATGATGTTTGGAATGATGCACGTCTAAAAATCCAAGAAGAGCTAGGTCATGACATCACTCTTGAAGCGGAGCCTGGTCGCTATTTAATAGCAGAGTCTGGTTACTTAGTGACTCGTATTGCTTCTATCAAACAGCAAGCACAAAAGAATTTTTATTTGATTGATGCTGGCTTTAATGATTTGGTCCGCCCTTCATTTTATGGTGCTTATCACCACATTACAATTGTCTCTCAAGACGATACGAAATTTGAAGGAGCAACTGATGCTATTGTAGCTGGTCCTCTTTGTGAATCTTGTGATGTATTTACTCAAGAAGATGGTGGTTTTGTGACTACCCGCGCATTACCAACAGCCAAGATTGGAGACTATTTAATTCTTCATGATGCGGGTGCTTATGGTATGGCGATGAGTTCAAATTATAATACACGCCGCATTGCTGCTGAAGTTTTGGTTCATAATTCTGAATTACTCACGATTCGTGAGCGTCAGACCTTTGAAGCCATTATGCAATTCGAAAAAGTACCCAGTCATTTAGGAGCTCTTAAGGCTGCTTCAGTTGATTAATTTCTCAAACACATTTTTAATGCTCAGCGGCCTGTTTGTAGGGTTGTTGAGCATTTCTGTTTTTGCGGATAAGACAAGCAATGAACCTTCTGGTAATCTTTATATTTCATGGGGTGCGGGCTACACACATTATGAAGCGGGTGAACTCAATGAAGCCATGGTTCTACTAGCTAAAAAGACTTCAGATAGTTCTGGGGGTTTCAATAATTATAGTCGAGGTGAATTTGACGGACACCCTTATCAAATTTTCGAACTAGGATATGAGCTAGACTCATGGAGGTTGAGTGTCGAATTAGATTATTGGGTAGAGGAGTTTACTCAAGAAGATGTTTCTTTTTATACAAAGCGAAATGAAGACCCACAATTTACGTCAACAGATCAACTCAATTGTGAAATTTTACGAGACCCAAACTTTATTCCTTTAAGTGGGTCAATTACTGGTTGTTTAGAAGCAAGACAGTCTTTTGCATTTATACCCATTACTTTAAATTTGGGGTACCAATTTAAACCATTGTCACAACTTTATATCAGTCCATCTTATGGTATTGGAATTATGGGTGGACTGACCGAAACAACTGTTTCTACCGATTATATATTTGGACGAACTCAAGGTGATACTTTAAGCTTTGAAATTTGGCCTGGAGTCAATCTTTTACAGAAATTAGCCCTTGATATAGAGTATCGACCTTGGCCCTCTTTTGGTATGAGCCTTCGTGGTGGTTGGCGTATATCTCAACTGGCTAAGTTTGAAATTTCTAATAAAACGGGTAGTTCAGAGATTTTTGATGTTGTGATGGGTGATCCCATTGAAAATGGTCAAAGGCTTTACATTCAGAGCTTCCCTAATACATCAAAAGATGAAAACGAATTAGTCAGCTTGACAAAGGATCAATTCATTTTAAGTGATAAATATTATAATCAAATTCAAGGTGATTTTAGTGGGTGGTTTATTACAATGAAACTGTATTATTACCTAGAATTATAAGTTGATTTCTATTTTAAATTCATTGCACTAAACCTTGAGGTCCTTATGAAAAACCACTTTGTTCATTTTTTTCAATCTAGTTCTAAATCAAACCCTACTTATCTACTTCTATTGAGTTTCCTCACCTTGGTGGCGTTTGTTGGCTGTAGTGTAGAGTCGAGCAATGAGCCTTTATTTTTAAAGTCAAGTAATGAGCCTGCCTTAGAAGAGTTTGATTCAACTAAAACTCAGGATACACTGGTAGTTGCTGTTCTCAACCAGACTATCGGCTTTCAGGTTCAAAATTTATTATTTACCAATCAAGATGATTCGATGAATGTGTTTAGAAATATGGAAGCACTATGGGAGCAATATGAGAGAAATCGCCCTAATGAACGCCTAAAAATACAAGCAGATTCTTTTGCCTTTTATGATCCCGATGTCATTGCACTACAAGAAGTGATGGTCTTTTTAAAAGATGGAGAGATTAATTCAGATTATATAACTGACCTACCGCAATTAATTCAAGCTGCTGGTGGATCCGAATATGTGACACATTTCCAAAAAATGAATGAGCTTGAACTCAAGCTTCAAGCTCGTGTAGGTGATAGTTTAAATGATGGAACTGAGCTTGAGAAAGACAGTCTACTCGATCTTAAATTTTATGAGGGCAATGCAATTTTAGTAAAAAAGTCACTGACAATTGTAGCCGATGGCGTTGATATGTTTAAGAGCATATTGGGTGTTCCTTTCTTGGAAGATAAAATATTCTATTCTGAACGCGGTAATGTTTGGGCTAAGGTTCAAAAGGGAAAAAAAGTATTTGAAGTGGGCTCCAACCATTTGGAAGTCTCTATATTAGCGACACAGTCTAAAAATCAGGCCGCAGAATTATTGATTGCGATGGATGGGCGTCGAGATCCTGAAATAGCTCAAATTATTGTAGGTGATTTGAACTACACACCGGGCACCGGGACTCATGAAATTCTTTCATCGACTAATACTTTTATGGACCTCAGGGAATTAGGGTCATCAGATGGTGTGAGTTGTTGCCAAGCTTTAGATGGTGCAGAGCTGACAATGGAAAATGTCTTAGACTATGCTTTAGTCAGAAATGTGGTTGGTGGCGAGGTGAGTTATCATCCGCTTGGCCCGATAGTTATCGAAGGCGCACCTCCTTTATGGGCAGCAGATCATGCCTTGCTTATCGCTAAAATTTACGCTCAATCCAAATAACTTAAGAATCATTTTAATTGTTATTGTTTCAATGGCTGAAACCATCTGATAAACTCAAATAGCCCAAATTCAGGGCGGATTTGAGCTGTCTTCCTATTTTGTTAAAGAAAATACCAAGTATTTAATAGAAAATAGGAAGTAGTTGGCAGCCATTTCACCTATGTTGTAGATATCGGAGGTATACAATGAATTTATTAAACACTGTACTATATGCTCAGGCACAAAAAGTGTTATTTGTACTTTTCTTGCTGATGGGGATTTCATACTCAGCTAATTTCTCAGCAAGTGAGTACGCTAGTTTAAATGAAATAGCCACCAAATTTTACGGGGCTCAGCGTTCAGGTGACTTGTCCAATTGGCTAGTGGGTCAACACAGTGGAAGCCATATCTCTTTCCCCAAAGATGGTCATACCTTTGGTCGTGACCTTTCAGGTGGTTGGCATGATGCAGGTGATTTCATCAAGTTTAGCCTGACTATATCTTATTCCTCTTATACTCTATTAAAAGCCTACGACGCATTTGGTGCTGGATTTGCTGACAAAGATTCTTGGGATTACCAAGGCTCGCCTGATGGTATTCCCGATGTATTGGGTGAGGCTAAAATTGCGACGGATTATCTCTATAAAACACTTTTGAACCAGGACTCAATGGTATCAAGGGTGGGTGGCGATCAGGATCATAGTTTTTGGACAACTTCCCCCTTGATGAGCACTAACACAGCAGCCCAAGGCGGTGACCCTCGTCCCGTGTATTTCGGAACTAAGGCCGATATCGCAGGGCAAGTTGCAGCTTCTCTGGCTCTGATGGCCAAACTATACCAACCCTATGACGTAGTTTATGCTGAGCAACTTTTAGTCAAAGCACGCGAAGTTTATAAATATGCAGAAGCTAACCCAGGACAGACTAAAGAGCCCGGTGAGAGCTATTATGCAGACAACTCCTATCATGACAATTTAATGTGCGGTGCCATTGAAATTTACCGAGCAGAGCCAGGTGCTGCAGATGCACAATCTTATCTTGATAAAGCCAAAGCCTACGACACTCAAATTGGGAGCCATGGCTGGGTAGTTGATTGGGCCAATCCGTCAGATTTTTGTCGCCACTCGATGATTAAGGCTGGAGCCATTCAGAGTCAGTCTTATTGGAAAAATGCCGTGGATTCTTATCTAGATAAAGTCAGTACTCAGACTTATGTTAATGGTTTGATGTACTTAAATCAAGATTGGGGTACTCTGCAATACTCACAAAATGCGGCCTTTTCAGCGGCGCTTTATTATGATATATTTGGTGGCCAGGCCTACTATGACTTTGCCTTTTCTCAACTTGATTATGTGATGGGAACCAATGAGTATAATCGTTCCTTTGTTGTGGGGTTTGGACTGGACTCACCGACTCAACCTCACCACAAAAACTCATACGGTCGTGATGACCCTAATTGGAACTTAAACCTTGAACACCTCTATGAATTAACAGGTGCTATGGTCGGTGGTCCGACGACAACAACCGCTGGTGGTGGAACGACGGTTGGGTATGATGATGTAATTACTGATTATGTTTCAAATGAGGTGAGTATTGGATATAATGCTGGGCTTGTGGGGGTCTCGGCCTTTGCGGCCCTAAGCACCGGAAAACCCACCTCAGTATTTGAAAAAATGAAGAACACTTCTATGATAGAGTTTAAATACGAGCAGGGCTTTATTCATCTTGATTTGGGAACAAAATGGAAAGTCTCTACAGTGGGAGGTGTTGGCATCTTTAACATTTTGGGCTCTAGAGTTCAAACCTTAAGTCAAATTAAAAGCCAAGAGCTTCGTTGGAATATACAGGAATTAAGTTCGGGAAATTATCATTTAAAGGTAGGTACGGAAGTTTTCCCTTTTTCTAAACCATAGTTGGAAAGGGTCAAAAATTAATCTAGTTTTCACAGTATAATTTGATTTTAATCGGAGTCACTATGAAAAAGTGGATGCTTAATGTTGCCCTAGTTCTGATTGCAGTTGGTGCAAGTTGGTCACAAGACAATACCAATATGGAAAACAAAATTGCTGAGACGGCAATGTCTGGCTCAAAAGTGATTGATTTTATACCGGCTGTCGGTGCTAAATTCTCTGTGGGTTATGCATCTGATTTGGGCGATGGTGCCTTTAAAGAAATGGGTTCGATTATTGCTCCGGCAATTTTAGCCACAGTCGATTTGACTCAAAAATTTTATTTGACGGGTGAGATGGCAATGTCTCAGTGGTCTATACAATCAACAAAAAAAGCAGAGTTTGAAAGTACTGGTCGATATTCTTCAGATTTAAAAATGGCGACAATTGACCCAACCTTGCTCATTGGATACTATTTTAATCCAAAAATATCTGTATTTGGCGGCCCACAGTTTAACCTGATTTTCAAAGCAGATTCTGAAATTGGAGCTCAAGTGGTGGAAGTAAAAAACTCTTTGAACTCAAACACTATTAGCGGAGTCGCTGGAGTGAAAATGCATTATGCTCAAGGTCTCTTTTCCGATATCCGTGGGCAATATGGAATGACCAATCTATACAAGCAAGATGATATGAGTCTTTATGCAGTGATGATAAGTGCTGGTATTTATTTTTGAGGTTTGAACGCGGCGACTATTTCTTCGTGATGGTAGCCGCTGCTAAATAAGACATCACAACCATCTATAAGTTCAAGAGGTGCACCATTGAGGTGTGTGACTCGGCCACCTGCTTCTTGAACAAGTATCGCAGCCACTGATTATCCCATAGATGGGAGACTTGCATTACATAAGCCTCAAGGCGACCTGCGGCAACATAACTCGATTTGACTACAGCAGAACCAAAACACTTAATTCGTTGGAACTGAGTCGCTTGATTTTTCATAGCAGATAAGTTTTTAGCGTTGTTGTCTTCTAAATTACCAGTATTGAAGTCGCCGTTAGAAATCACTATTTGATCGGTATACGGGTGTTTACAACTTTTGGTTTATCACTACAGAATCCACCACCACCTTCTTTTACGTAATATAATTCTTTGAGTGCTGGTAAGTATTTAGCTCCAGCAATGACCTTGTTTTGGTAGAGTATTGCCACAGCCACTCCTCATAGAGGGATGTCTCTTGAGTAATTGAAATACAAATCATTTCATCACAAGCTTGATCGACCCCAGTGACGATGTCTTTCGGTGATTTAAAATCATTTTGTTTAGGCTTGCTTTGTTCCTGTGATGCCTAATCACACGCTAGCAAGGCAATTATTTTAGCAAAGTCTAATCTTAGTTGAATCTCTTGTGTCATCCCTACACCGATGGAATACTTAAAAGATAAATCTATATGAGTGTTTTGAGAGCTTTGAACTTTTTGAAGTTAGAATAATCTAAATCCTTTAAATAGCTCTCTTTAGCTTCCTTTTGTTTCCATTGAATAATTAATTTAGGAATCAAGTGAGGATTTATGATGAAGCCAGAAGTGTTGCAAGCATTATTAAAATTAGCCGATGATGATTCGAGTTATATCTCTAAGCATGCCTTAGCTCAAATTGAGTCAAGTATGAGTGAAATACAAGCCCAGATTTGTTCGACTTGGTTTTCATTATCTACCTACTTACAAGAATGTCTCTGGCCGAGTTATCATCAATCAATTCGAACAGATGTGAAAAATCGTTGGCCTCAAATACTTTCCATGAGTCCATTGCAAAGACTTGAAAATGGCCTAGCGATTTTAAATGACTTCGGACACCCTTGCCAAAAAACTCAATTTAAAGAGTCCTTAGATTCGATTGCAGGTGAATTCATCTCAACTGGTCGGCCAATTCAAGCCCTAGAGCTAGTTGATTTTTTATTTGGATCAGCATTATTCTCTTCATATCATGGTAGTGAAGCCTTTGCTTTGCCAATTCAATCTCAATTTCAATCTCTATTAGAAACCCGTAAAGGAACTAGCTTTAGCTTATCATGTCTTTTGATACTCGTGGGTTCAAGACTCGGGATGAAAATGAAATTTTGTAATTTCCCTGATAGAATTTTAGTTCATATCCCGGTCAAAGGTACTGCCCTTTTTGTCGACACTTCTAATTATGGTGAACTTATGGGGCTCAACCGATTACAGCTTTTAGCTAAACAATGTGTGAACCCAAAAGTTGCTATGCAGAGCATTAAAAACTTAATGTCTAGTACTGAAATCCTTGACTATGTATTGAAATGTGTTAACACTGAAGCTCATCAAATGGGTGATGATTCATTAGGTCGCTTCATTTACGAATTGATTGAAGAGTGTAAAGTCTTTATGCAAACTGGTGAAATAGTTGACTCTACTCTTCGGCTTTTCCAAACGGGTGAAGTGGTACGACATAGTGAATATGGTTATTGTGGAATTGTTGTTGAATTTGATGCTCGTTTTCAAAATGAAAAATTCATTACTCCTCAAAAACTTGATAAACGGAAGTCCGCCAATCCAACTTCCTTGTATCAATCGCAAGAAGTAACAGAGCAGCCTTGGTATAAAATTCTTGTTGAAGATGGCCAACGGATTGCTTATGTTCCACAATCTAATCTTTTACCTGAAATCACGGAATTCAAAGTAGAGCACCCTTTGCTCCCTTATTTCTTTGAACATTGCCCAGATCGGGGTTATGTACGCAATGGTCGCCTCTGGCCTGAAGCCTATTAGCAAAAATATTACTCCGGCTTGACGAGATATTTGAAAAGCTCAGAATTTGGCGACAGGACAACAGTCGTATTGGTGTCGAGTGTCACTTTAAGTGCCTGTAAACTTCTGTAGTATTTGAAAAACTTAGGGTCTTTTGAGTACGCTGCTTGGTAAATACTATCAGCCGTAAGTTCAGCTTTTGCTCTCATGAATGCCGCTTGTTGCTTGGCTTGACTTAGCATGATTTCAATTTCTTTGTCAGTCTGTGAACGGATAATAGTTGATTCTTCTAATCCCTTAGATCTATAGTAGTGCGCTTCTTTAAATCTTTCAGCTTTCATTCTTTCAAATGCCTTTTTAACATTTGCTGATGGTAGGGTTACTCTTTTTATTTGTATAGCAATAATTTTAATACCTAGAGTTGACCCGTCAATAGCAGCAATTTTAAGTGCCTCTTTACCTAGGTTAGAGCGACCTTTTGAAATTATATCTTGAAGGTTCATATTACCTACTGCATCTTTAATTGCATTATGTGCGATAATTGAGATACGATTTTTGGCACGCTGAATATTCTGTACTGAATTTCTAAACTTGACAGGATCCTCTATTTTGTATTTTACATAGCTATCAATAAAGAGTTTTTTTTGATCACCGGTGACCACATTTTCCGGAGGTGAATCTACGGTAAGAGCCTTAGCAGGGTATCGATGGATTTCTTGAAAGAAAGGCAGCTTAAATTTAGGTCCGGGTGAGTCATATGATTTGACAACTTTTTTGAACTCAGTTAGAACGCCATATTCTGTTTCTTCAATGATGAAAATGGCGCCGGAATAAACAAGGACAGCAGGGATGCCTATGATGATCAAAAGTAAAAATATCCAACGTTTCATTTTTTATTCTCCAAAAGATTGAGTAATGGAATAGAACCACTTTTTTGATCGACGATAACTTTTCGTACTTGAGGTAGTACTTCTTCAAGTGTTTCAAGATAGAGTCTTTGTCTAGTGAGCTGACTTGCTTTACCTCGACGACTTAAGAAGGAAGAGAATTCAGCTGTTTCACCTTGTGCCTGATAGACTCGACTAATGGCATAACCTTCAGCTGCTTGGAGGATTGCATGAGCTTGACCACGTGCTTTAGGGAGCTCTTGGTTCCTATAACCTTTGGCTTGCTCTACAACGATAGCTGAATCTTGTTTGGCACTCTCAACGGACTCAAATGCTTCTCTTACTTGGGTGGGATTAAGTACCTTAATAAACTGAACTCGGTCAATCTCAATTCCAATTTTGTATTGATTGAGAAGTTTCTGTAGTTCAGATTTTACTTCACGGGCAATTGCTGCTTTTTTTTCAGTCAAGATATCTTCTATTGGGTGTAGCCCTATAATTGTATTGAGTATGGAAACACTAGCATCTTGAACAGCCTCCTCAGGGTCTTCCATTTCAATTACAAATTGTCGAAGATCTCCGATGTGATAGTTAATCTCAACTTCGATATCAACAATATTTGCATCACTGGTGAGTATGGCTGCAGCTTCGTCTTGGTGAACTTTCTGTGCATTTTCCTTATCAGAAAGAGTAAATCCAATCTGAATTTTACGGTCAATTTCAGTATCAACAATCTCAACTCGCTCAATCGGCCAGGGCCATTTGTAGTGCAGACCCTCACCTAGCGCATCTTCTTGTGCCTCTCCGAGAGTAAATATAATAGCCTTTTGGTATGATTCTACTTGGTAGAAAAATAATTGGTTATACTGAAGTAACACCCAACCTGCCATAAGGCCAAATAGGATACCAAGTGTCCAGAGAGTGCGAATGATTTTAGTTTTAATACTAAGTTCCACGAATAAGTCCTATTGAATTAGTGAAGAGGTGAGTGCGTAATAAGTGATTGTTTAATTTGATTTAAGCTAACAGGTTTAAAAACAACACCTTTGATTCCTATGCCTAAGGCTTTGGGTATAGTGTTGATGCCTTTTTCAGCAGTGACTGCAATGATGCTTCCAGTAAAGCCACTGTTAATGATTTGTGTGGACGCCTCATAGCCGTCTACTTCTGGCATATGTAAATCCATCAAAACATAGTCATAATGGTTTGATTGACAAAGTTTGACTGCGTCAGACCCGGTGTAAACTCTTGTCGTATTCATCCCTAGGGGGCTTATAATTCTTTCCAAGACTTTTGCATTCATTTTGATGTCGTCTACGATGAGTATTGATTTTGACTTTAGGCTGTCACCTAGTTTTTCCAAAACACTATTCTCAAATATTTTATAAGGCACTTTGAGTTTGACTTCAATCTTGAGTCCACGGAAATGATCATTTTGTCCTATTTCCCATTGGGCCCCTAGTCTTTCAATAAGGTTGTGGTAAGCAATACTAATACCATCAGCTACTCGAGGTCCATTGTTATCAAAAGATGCTTCTTCAAACAAAGTTTTAATTTGTTTAGGAGGCATCTCTTGGCCTTGGTCTTGTAGCACAAATGAAATTTCAGTCAATTTTTCGGAGATTCGCATTGAGAAAATTTCTAGTTGTATTTGGCCTCGTTTAGTATGAACCATGGCGTTTTTAATAAGAGGCTTAAGCCCGAGCTTCAGAACATGAAAATCTAAAAAATAGTGAACATTCTCCTTGAGACTGACGATCTGAAACATGTGGTCACTGTCTAGGTTTGAATTACCTGTAATAGTAAAGCAGGATTTAATCTCTTCGTGAGAAACCCAAAAAGGATTAATAGGCTGGATGGTTTTTTTATCTGAGTTTAACTCAATAACATTATCAACTAAATCAATGAGATCAGTTATTTTTTCTTTAAGCAAATCTGAATTAAAATATTGACCATTTTCAAATGATTGGATCTCACTATAAATGATGTTGAGTGGTGTACGAATATCTTGGGAAGTCTTATTGATCAGTTTGTTTTTGAATCCATTTAACTCAAGGTATTCTTTTCGTTTGTTATTGAGTTGGGACAAAATTTTACTGATTCTTTTAGTATGAATTATTTGATTACCAGATCGATTGATTTCCCAGAAAATTAAAATGAAAAACAGGGCGATGAATTGAGTTGTTACTTGAACTAAGCTGGTTTTGGTGAGGTCAAATGTGATTGTGTAGTCAGCCTGATTAAGCAAATAAATTAAAGGACTGAGAATTATGAGAGATGGTAGCCATGAAATCTTGGGCTTGAGGGAGATCGTACTTAGAAACAAGAAAATAAATGTTCGAGTCAAGTGGACTAGATTCATGTGCTGGCTTGGAAGGTCTTCCATTGAAAGAATGAAGGTAGGCAAAACACTGATAAACGAGCAAAAAAAATAAGGAATAACTGATTTGGGGCGTTTTATTAAAAGAAAAGTATTGATTAAAGCAATCAATAAAATGAAAATACGCCCGTGATCATCTAATGAGTTCGTGAAGGGAACAACAATAAATATAATAGGCAGAATTGACAAAAAGATAACATTGACCGCAAGTATGAGTTTACGGTTTTCAAAATTTGCAAAGGTGCGGCCCATATTATTTAGTCTCATCTTATGAATTTAAAAAATTTTCTATACTTAGACGGTAAAACAATTGAGGTTAATATGGGATTTCAAAATACATTAGAAGCACGTATCAATGAAGTAGGAAACCCTATCTGTATGGGAATGGACCCCGTTCTTGATAGAATTCCTCTTGAGGGTTCTGCCGAAGAGAAAATTAAGAACTTTTATATGGGTCTACTTGAGGCAATGGATGAAGCAAAAATCTATCCGGCCGCAGTCAAGCCCAATTCAGCTTATTATGAGTGTATTTCAATTGAAGCCCAGCAAGTATTAAAAGACCTTATTTCTGAATATCAGAAGCGCGGAATTTTAGTTGTCCTCGATGCCAAAAGGGGTGATATTGGTAAATCATCTCAAGCGTATGCTCAGGCAGCATTTGATGTCTTTGGCGCTGATTGTATTACCGCGAGCCCTTATATGGGTGAAGATTCATTGATGCCATTTGTCAATTATGATGAAGCCAAAGGGGTGTATTCTTTACTTCGTACCTCTAACAAAGGCGCTTCTGATTTCCAAGATTTGAAGCTTGAAGGTCGAGCTTCTAGTGAAGTTCTTTTTCATGGCGTGGCTGATAAATTAATGACTTGGGATAACGGGTCTCTAGGTGCTGTTGTTGGGGCAACTCATTTGGCTGAAATGGTCAAGATTACAAGGTATTTTGTGGAGGCTGGTCATGAGATTCCCTTCTTAATTCCAGGCGTTTCGGTTAAGGGTGTTGCTGGCCAACAAGGTGGTGAAGCTGGTTCTGTGATTCAAGCACTAAAAGACGGTGGAGCTACACGTAATTTCCATTTGCTCAATAGTTCAAGTGGACTCAATTATGCCTACGAAGCTTATCCTGAGCTAGATTATAAAAAGGCGTTCATTCGAGCGCTTGGGTCATTGATTGAGGACTGTCAGTAAACTCTGAAGACAACAAGAGCCACTCCTCAATGAGAAGTGGCTCTTGTTGTCAATCATTAAAAGTAGTGGTCTTCGGATTGTTTAGAATCCAACTCCGACAAAGAAATGTCCTTGGTCAGTCACGGGGTTAAATACAAGTGTTGCACTAGTTCCCAATGAGAGTTGGTCGTTGATTTTGACGTCCTTAGACATGCCTAATCCTACTTCAGTCACTGCGGCTCCAGTTGTCCCATAAGCTGGTGATTCATTTAAAGTACCTCCAACAAATACCTCTAAATCTGTAGCTGAGGTAGAAGTGATTGGGTAGCCTAGACGAAGATAGTTGGTTGCGTAGTCATCATTATAAACATTTATGGCGTAAGCTAAATTAACCATCCCTTCATAAAATGCAGACACTTCTATAGTATGTGATCCGCCTTCAGAGAAGTCAGTAATGTCAGTATATTGATTACTACCATCGCTATTGGCCCCACTAACAGGGAAAGTATAGTCAATAACTGTAGCGCCAATTGAGTGGCCGTCCATAATTTCTTCAGAATACCCTATGTAGAAATCAAGCTCGTTCCCGGCTTGGGCTGAAGGAGAAGCATCGAGCGCGTATGAGCCCCAAGCTCCAAAGCTAACGCCAGATTTCTCAAAATTGATATCTGGTTGGAATGCGGGTGATTGGCCAAAGTCCAAACCGCGCCATACGTAGCGGGAAACAAGGTCGGCGCTAAAGTCGAATTGAGCAAAAGCAGTGAGCGGTAACAAAAGGCAAAGCAATAGATGTTTCATGATATCTCCAATGTTATTTACAATGTTGTTTACATTAAACATAACATAAAAGTTTACATTTATGTAGTAAAAAATGAAAAAAGTGAGTTTGGTTTCAAGCCATCACACCCAAGTTGTGATATTTATCTGAAGATTAAAACGCCTCTTTGATCTGAATCACAGGAGATAATGCGCCATCAACGATAGGTAAATCTATACGGACATTATATCGTCTTTCGGGATTTAAAGCCCAACGAATCCCGAAGCCATAGGTGACTTTAAATGCTTTAGAGTCCCACTCATTGAAGTCTGATCTCACTTGTCCAGCATCAGCAAAAACTCTATAACCAAATTTCCAAGGCATAGGAGTCCCACGATATTCAATCTGATAAGCTGAGAGTTGTTTGTCATGATAGTAGCCTTCCGACACTCCACGTAGTTCATGTATTCCATCAGTAGAGGCCAGGTTTTGAATAGGGATGTCACCATTTTGGATCGCTTGTAGAGCTCGAACGGCTATTACCCGCTTACCAGGGAGGTTCAAGAAATAGCGAAGATCAAGTTGAGAGTGGGTATATTCAAAGTCCGAGCCAAAAGCGGGTTTATAGGTATAGTTGGAAATTTGAGCGAAATAGCCTTTGCGGGCGGAATTAATATTGTCTCGTGTGTCATAACTAAAGACTACGCCAAAGCCGGATTCTACTCCACCGAGAAAGCCGGTTTTTTTGGTGGTGTTGGTAGAATCAAGAATCTGTTCTTGCTCATCCCAAGTGAGAGCCTCATACTTGTATTTATGTCCAACTCCATACCAAAATTTGCCATCTGGACTTCTTGAGTAGTTGTTGTCGATGCTTATATTGGTGGATTTATAAAGAATACCCTCTTCTTCTTGGTCAGGAATATCCAAAAATTCAGGTTCAGAACCAATACCATAAAACCGGCTCGGCCAGAGCTTGAAGTCAATAGAGCCTTGATAGTTCTGTTTGTTGTTGTCAAAATAGATAGTAGGTGATGAGACAATGCGGGCTTGATGTTTGGCGCTATAAAGTGCTGCACTAGTGATCGAAGAACCATTGTCAGTCGAATTTTGTTTGGGTAAATAATAAATTAACAATCCACCGAGTTGAAGACCTGTCTCTGTTTTTAAGGCAGCAGCCGGAAGCGCGCCCCAGCGTTGTTGGTCTTTAGTGGGTTCAACAAGTTTGTCTGAATCTACCATTGGGCCTGAATCTTGGGTCCATGCTAAAGAACAAAACGTAAAGGCTAAAATCCCTAAGAATTTTATCGTTAAATTTTGCATATATATCTCCCGTATCAGGTATATTAAGATTGGGGTATAACTAAAGCCTTACTCAGGCGAGTAAGGCTTATAACTTTTAAACAACCCTATCAAGCTACTTAACTAATGAAATACCCAATTAGTCAGCGGTAGTGATTTCTACTTCAATTAAAGTTATTTCGTCATAAGGGCAGTCATTACGATCCGTTGGAGCAGCAATAATAGCGTCAATAATATCATGACCTTCATAAACTTGGCCAAAAACGGTATAGCCTTCAGATGATCCACCATCTTTAGGATGATCTAGGAAGTGGGCACCACCCTCTGGATGTACGATAAAAAATTGTGAACCAATAGAGTTTGGAGCAGCAGTCTTGGCCCAAGAAAGAGCGCCACGAATATGAGTTAAGTCGTCATTGTATTCATCACCAATATTGGTGCCTTCACCCTTGTGAGAATGTCCGCCAGTACCGTTAAAAGCAGTAAAGTCTCCACCTTGAATAACAAATCCTTCAATGACACGGTGAAATGGAACTTTTGTGTATTTGCCTTGTTTGGCAAGCTCAATAAAGTTTTTAGAACCTTCTGGAACTTCAGTTTCAAAAAATTTAGCTTTCATTTCGCCCATTGATGTCTTGATAATAGCGATTGTGTCGCCGGGAGCCGGTAGTGCTGTTTGTAGTTCTGAAGCCATGAGATTTCCTTGATTAAAGAGTGAATATTTTTTTGTTTGGATTAAAATTAGTAAAGCATTGGGGAGATTGGCATGAGTTGACCAAAATTGGATTTGAAGAACCAGTAATATTGCATAAGTCGTATAGTTTTGAACTCAAAAAAGATCGTATTAGATATCTTGTGAGCCTTTTTTGTAAATAAACCTTTACATTGGTTTATTTTCATTATGCATACCCAGTAGCATGATAATTAATTGAAAAGAGTTTATAAAATGAAGTTTAACCCAACTTTAGTAAAGCTAGGGCTCACAGTCTTGACTGCTACTATGTTAGTATGATTAATTTACCATACTGTGATGATCAGTTAATCATACCAAAGTAGGGATATTTGGTATGAACTTGGCCAGCACCTGATGGGTCAAAATGCTAGTATTCCTACTTATAAATGGGCTCGTAATGATGGCTTGGATTCTTGTGGATTTAATGCAATAGCCGGTGGACATCCAATAAATTATGCTTACAGTCCTTTGGGAGAGGTGGCAGTTCGCTGTATTCAAGACTAGAGCTACATTAAAACATAAAGACAAATCAAATCTAGTCTTATAAAGAACTAGGCCCATGAGAATCCTCATGGGTCTTTTTTATTAATTAAAAAGAATACCCTTAAAATAATTGATGTGAATATACTTTTATTCATGAATTACCAATCTAAGCACCTCACAGACCCCTAAGCCTATAACTCAAATAAGGAGCAGACTTGAGATACATTCTTTTACTTATATCAGCTTTTCTCGTGGGGCTCACATTCTTTTTACAAAGACCTGTTGATGTAGACTTCAACAGTTTTGTTTCGGCCATTGAATTCACAGATAGTGACGATGGCGGAGATTCTGAAATAAAGCTCATTAAAGCCGGTAATTTATTCCGCTCAGAATACCAGATAGGCCATCTTCTAGAAGATGGATATGTTGGAAATGGATTTAGGCTCTCAAAAAATTTACAGACCTGTCTCAATTGGATTGAATATAGAGCGATTTCATACACATTTAACACCTTAAGAGCGACTGATATTTCGCTCGACTTACAAACGAGAGACCCTGGCAGATCAAACTATAGTGAAACCAATAGTTTTAGATTTTTACGATACAAGGCCAGATTAAAAATGGGTGACAATAAAGTGATCATCCCAATAAAAGAAATGACTATCCCTATTTGGGCTCGAGCCGAACAAAAGATTAAACACCACGATCGAGAAAAGTATTTAGACAATGTTTGTTTGGTGTCTTGGACAGTTGGCGCTCCGGAATTTGGAGTCAATACTATTGAGTTTTCTCAAATGCGTTTGATACCAAAATTTAAATATACCTCACTGATTCTACTGATGATTGCGCTTTGTTGTTTTATGGGTAGCATTTACCTTTTCTCTGATAATAAAACTTTCCTCAAGGTGACCATCGCTAGTTTGATGACAGTCTTTATGACACAATTTATTATGTATTCGGGCTACCAATATTTTAGGATGGAAATTAGAATATCAGAAATTATTTTCAGTACTCTGTGTCCTATGGTAGTCTCCCCATGGGTGATTAGCTATTTACACCATTTATTAAATAAGTTGCGTCTCATACGCGAGGATCTTATCCTAGAACAAGAAAAAACAGATGCAATACTCTATAATATCATGCCGACCAAAGCAGTGGATGACTTAAAAGAAAAAGGTAGTGTTGAGCCTATTAATCATCCACATGCCACAGTGATGTTTACTGACTATAGTGGCTTTTCGAAATCAACTTTGAGTTTAACTCCTCGTCAGGTCATTGATCGATTAGATATATACTTCTCAGCATATGATACTATTTGTGAAAAATATCAAGTAGAGAAGTTAAAAACAGTGGGAGATTCTTATATGTGCGTTTCAGGCGTCCTTAATAAGACTGACCAGCATGCCAAGCGAGCCTGCCTAGCTGCTTTAGAAATTTTAGCAAAGACACAAGAGCTTAATCAAAAATATCATTATGATGACCCCTGGGATATTCGCATTGGCTTACATTCGGGTCCTGTTATTGCTGGAGTGATAGGCAAACAGAAGTTTAACTACGATATTTGGGGTGACACAGTCAATCTTGCCTCTCGCATGGAAGCTCATGGTGAAATTAATAAAGTCAATATATCCCAAGAAACGTTTAAGCTCGTAAGTGAAGAGTTTATTTGTGAAGGTCGCGGCCTAGTTGAGATGAAAAACATGGGTTTATATGAAGCGTATTTTATCAAGAATAAATGAGTGAATTTTCTATCTTTAGATCATGGCTGATAAAACTTACCTCCGCAAGCCCGAGTGGCTCAAAATCAAGATACCTGGTGGCAAAGAGTACTCTAAAATCAAAGAGAATTTACGCTACAATAATCTCCACACTGTGTGTGAAGAAGCTAAATGCCCAAATATCGGCGAGTGCTGGTCGGCAGGTGTAGCTACAATCATGATTCTTGGTGATACCTGTACACGAGCTTGTGGTTTTTGTAATGTCAAAACGGGTCGACCAGGCTTCTATGATCTAGAAGAACCTGCTCGTGTGGCTGAATCAGTTGCTAATATGCCTGGCCTCAAGTATCTGACCATCACCTCGGTCAATCGAGACGAATTAGATGACCAGGGTTCTCAAGTTTGGTTTGAAACAATCAAAGCGATTCGTTCTTTGGCGCCGCATGTAAAAGTAGAAGTTTTGACACCGGATTTTCGTGGAAATACGTCGATTTTGGATGCGGTACTTGAAGCAAAGCCAGATGTTTTTAATCACAACATGGAGACGGTCACTCGCTTACAAAAATCAGTCCGCAGGATGGCCAATTGGCATGATTCAATTACTGTGCTTCGTCACGCCAAAGCCCAAGGTTTTGTCACCAAAACAGGCTTGATGGTCGGGCTAGGTGAAACAGATGAAGAGATCTATGAATGGATTGATCAGATGGTGGAGATTAATGTTGATATTATCTCAATCGGTCAATATCTCCAACCTACCAAGAAGCATCTGGCAGTGACTAGATATGTTGATCCCCAAACATTTGTTGCATATAAGAATTATGCTCAAAGCAAAGGGGTTCAAAATATTGAATCTGGACCACTCGTTCGCTCAAGCTATCACGCTAGCCAACAATCCGAAGGTAAGGTTTGATGAAAGCTAAGCCTTATCAAAGTCGTCATGAGAACTCACTTTGGTTCCCTTATGTCCAGATGGGGAAAATCGAATTACCCGGCCAAGTGGTTAGTGCTAGTGGAAGTAGGTTTACGCTAGAAGATGGAAGTGAGTTGATTGATGCAATCTCATCTTGGTGGTGTGTTATACATGGCTACAATCATCCGGAATTAAATCAAGCGGCTCATGATCAGATAGACACCTTTTCACATATTATGATGGGTGGACTTTCTCACCCCTTTTCCAAAGAATTAGCAGACAGATTAGTTGACCTTTCACCTGAAGGTTTGAACCATGTGTTCTTTGCCGATTCAGGGTCAGTAGGAGTTGAAATTGCTCTTAAGATGGCTTTACAATATTGGCATAATTTAAAGATACCTGGTCGGACAAAATTTGCTTGTCTTAAAAACGGTTACCATGGAGATACCTTCGGGTGTATGAGTGTGGGTGAGCCGGATGATGCGATGCAAAAGGCTTTCCCTGAGCTTCTTATTCCGGCTATTTTTGTAAGACCTCCCCGACTAGGGTCAGAACCTTATTCTTTGCAGGCCGCCATAAATGAACTTCAATTCATGTTTGAAAACCACCATAGAGAGCTAGCCGCCTTCATATGTGAACCGATGATGCAAGGTTATGGTGGGTTTAATGTTTATCCTGCTGAGTATCTACAAGAGATAAGAAAACTGTGTGATAAGTATAATGTATTGTTAATACTTGATGAAGTGGCAACTGGGCTCGGGCGTACAGGTAAAATGTTTGCTTCAGAACACGCAGATATATCGCCTGATATCAATATTGTTTCTAAAGCGCTCACTGCTGGATATTTAGGGATGTCAGCGACTCTAGCTTCAACCAAAGTTTTTAATGCATTTGTGAGTGATTCAAATGATGACGTCTTTATGCATGGTCCCACCTTTATGGGTAATGCATTGGCATGTAGAATTGCATTAGCCTCGTTAGAATTAATTGAAAAACAAGGGCTACAAGATGCATGTCAAATTGAAAATTGGCTGAATCAAAATCTACAAGAAATCAAAGTAGATGAAGATCCAAAGCACCCTCAACATGGTATTATTAGAAAAACTATATTCGGAGCTTGCGCTGTAATTGAAGTTGATAATGCGAGTCGATTAGAAGGCTTAGCTTTGTGGGCGCGAAATCGTGGAGTTTGGCTGAGACCTATAGGTCCCTACCTGTATACCATGCCTGCTTATAACATGAGTTATGAAGATCTAACTCAAGTGACCGATGCGATGATTGATTGGTTTAAGAGAAAATAAAAGGCTTAGTTTTTAATATCCTTCAACTTCGGCCTCATTAATATCACCACGCATTTCATCGACTCGCTTATTGAGCTTTTCTTCTAATTTATCAGCCTTTTCTTGAAATATCTGAGGAGCATTGTGTATACTAGATGGGTTATTTTCATCCAAAATTGAAATATCGTGGCCATAGTATGTGTATAGAGCATAGCCTATACCTCCAAGCACTGCAAGAAACAAAAATCCCTTCATAAAATCCCCTAGATTGAGTCCGTATCAAAAGTGTGATATACATTACAAATCACTTAGTATCAAAAGTAAAAGTATGGTAAAAATAAGGTTAATTCATATATTCGCACTAAACTTAACATTAAATCTATTTTACTTTCCTTTGATACGACTGCTAAATAAAGTTTACAATTGTAAAACAAGTATAAATACCAAGTAAGATAGGCAAAGATTGGATGAATAAATGAAACACTCAACATATTACAAATGTATTAAGCTAGGAATATTGGGTGCAGCCATGTTTACGAGTGCTTGTTTTTTTGATTCAAAAGATGAATATTCGGCTGATACTGTTCAAGCAGAAGCTCAAAAAGCTTCAGCTAAAGAGCCTCTAAACAATGCCATGGAAGGCATCCTAAGTGGTGAAAATATGGACATTACCAACTTTGATGCTAGTGACTTTAAGGCAGCAAATGAGCACTATAATAGTGCAATTAAAGCGGATAAAAATGATAATGAAGCGAAGTTTGGCCGAGCACTTACTGGATTTATGGTGGCACTCGGTGAGCCTCAGATGAAAGAAGTGATGAATGAAGTGACAGGTGATCAAAACCCTGCACTAGAAATGACCGCAAATGGTCAAAGTGATGTTTCCTTGGCAGTGGCAAAAATAGCTTTTGCAAGTGATACAGAATTCCCTATCCTTACTCAAATTCAAGATGATGTATCAGAAGTTATGCTACCAGCACTTGATTTAGCAATTAAAGATCTTGAATCAGTCGTTCAGGACGGTGATTTTAAAATGGAAATGACCATTGCAGACGAGTCACGTTTTGTGGGCGCAAGTGAAGCTAATTTGTTGTTAGCTGGATTAAGATTAACTCGAGTTCAAATGATACTTGTTTTATCACGTGACTTTGATATTGATAAAAATGAATCATATAACTTCTTAGAAAGATTAAATCTTCAAACAGGTAGCCGTATGGGTGCAGGTAACTTGACTAGTGGAGAAGTTAACTCGATTAATCACATCATTAGTTTATTAAAAATCGGCAGTCCATTTTTAACTCTTCGTGAGGGGTGGGAAGCAAGATTTGCTACCGTCTTACCTGAATTGAAACTCGTAACAATTAATTTTGAGGATGCAGTTAATCAGATTAAAGCAAATTCTCAATTTATCATTTCAAATGAGGAAATTAGACTGAGTGATAAGCAAAATTTACAGGATGGAATTGACTCAGCTCAGAAATATCTTGAAAACCCGTTTGTATTTAAAACTCCTGCAGGAGATGAAATAAGCACGTATTTACCAGCTCTTTTGAAAAATACGGATGTTAAGGCTTTGTTTCCGTATTATGATTTTTACACGAGTGATCAGTGGGAAAATAACGGATTACTTTTCTTTAGTGATGGTCAAACCAAAACCGGTGATATTAATGACATTACTGATATTATGAATACACCCACAACTGATTATAATAGAATTTTGAAAATGAAAAAAATTATTCATTTCCAGGACCCCACCTTTAATGGCGCACTACCTGGTATGACTAGAAGTA
>CAWVXU010000033.1:0-25709 GCA_963934255.1 uncultured Fibrobacterales bacterium | reverse complement strand
TGATACAGCTCAATTTACTATGGAAGATGTCCTGATGCCCAACGCTTGAGAACTGTTGCCATTTTTAGTTGGCTCACGCAGGGGTCTTGGGACGTTTTGCAAAATCCATGTAGTCGGAAAATAGTATCTGACTTCCCCTCCACAGAAATGTGATGGTGGCTAGTGCAACAAGTTGTACTTAATTTCGATGAATTAAATTTTCATTCACTAGCGCAAGCAGTTTTTGATTGGTCTCCTAATTTTATGTAGTTTGTTAATGGCTTGTGCTGCTTCGCAACACTTAGATTTGGTAGACCCATATCTAAAACAAATCGAAGCACTTGAATCCGAAAAGGAAAAACCCAATCAAAGGAATATTTGTCAGAAATTGATAAGATTCGTATTGAATATATAGATATTGAAATTGATAGGATTACTTTGGAAGCAAATGATGTATCTAAACGATTTGAAAAAAACAATAGAGATATCTATGAATCAAAGAATTTTTATGAGAATAACGATCACCCGATAAAGAAAATAAGACAGTGGTAAATCGGTAATCTTCTGGGCACCTAAAGAAAGACGATAGATGTCAAGGCTAAAAAAAATCTATAGTCAGGGACAAGTTTTAAAAAATACTACTGAATTGAATAATACGGGACTTTTACAGCTTGTTTTTGATACTGATTGCATAGTTGACTCGGTAGCTGACTGTTTAAAAGATTTAGATGCATATTTAAGTCGATTTTATGTTGGCTGGGAAATTTTAAAGAAAAAGCGAGATAACAAAAATAAGCAATCTCGAAACTCATATTTTTCTTATTAGAATTAAAGTAAGATGAGGAGATGCCTACTAAACTAAAAAGTCGCGCCTTATGTTTATTCCAAGTGGATACAAATATGAAGTTAAGTCAAAAACATCATTTAGGTTCCGTATCATACTCTGCAAGACAAAGTAGATGTTTTATACCTCAAAGTTAGCGAGATTTAGACTAGATCATCCCAGGAACAAACCAACCTTCAGATATTGTTGTCAGTTTAATTTCTGATTTACAGTCAGATTAAGATGAGTCTACCAAAAATCATCTGAATTTATGAAGAAGTTCAATACAGCATAGGTGAATTATTTAAAGCCATTGATGATTATGAATGGTCTTAATACGTAATCAAGTCAATGAATTAGAGTGAGTTGAAAGGTGGGCCACTAAGTGTACTAGAGTCAGTCAAGACAATTTTAGTAAATCTATTTTTTTAACAACTTCAGCAGCTTCAGCTGTCTTATCATCACTCGCTCGTCTATTGCTATTAGATAACGCATGAGCTTCTTTCATAAGCTTTAAATATTTTTCTTGAAGCTTTTCAATTTCAGTTTTACTTTTGAATAAACCAAACATTTAATAATCCTTTTCAATTTAAATAACCACTCTCTTTATAATATAGGTAAATCCTAAATTAGAGTAAAACATCTCAACCCTGTAAAATGTCTTTTCATCAGTAAATAATTGATTTGAGACACGTCATTTGGCAAGGATATCATCCGCCATAGTCTAGTCGTGAGCTTGCCTATTAGAAAAGATATATCTGAAAGCATCTCACAGCCTGATTTAAATATTTAATACTTATTTGTTTTCAAAGCAAACCCTTATAGGTTTCGTTCTCTAATAATGTTAGCGATGGAATCCCTATATGACTATGGTTACAGTTTTACCAAAATTTTAGGTTGTTATTCCAAAAGACGCTAGATATTCAATGGGTTGAGAGTCTGGTGAAATTATCAATTGATTAGTTTTGAGGGGACAGCTGTAAACCAATCATATTAATCAGTCTATCGTCCATGGATCACGATATAACCCATGCCTGTATTTTCACCAAAGTTTCGGAAACCAAGTTGTCGGATCTGAGAATTAATTTGTGAGAATTGTAGTGTTGTCCATTGCCAACCTCCGGATGTACCCACTCTAGTACTACTATTAATTACTTCTTGATTAGAATCAAATGCTATCACTTGAAAGTCATCAGTGCCATTTGTGTAAAGAATTAAGCTGACGCTGTCGACATGGGTAAAAGGGTGACTTTGAGTACTGTAGAAGCTTGTGATTAGATCAAGATAGGGTTCAACGCTGGGGAGTAGAGTAGAATCTAAATTGACTGGGGTGAGTATACCTCCTACCATGGTCGTATCTAGCGTGACAAAGTAATCTTGAATGTTTCCCCAGTTGACTGGCAGTGGTGAAAAGTTGTAAAAGGTATGTGGCGAGTTTGTTGTGCTTTTGGTGTATGCATCTGATCCTCCGTTGATACTTATTTCACCTTGAAATTGCCAAGTGTCATCAATGAGGTTATTTGCAATAGACCAGTCTGTTTGATCACCTCGATCATAGAAGTCATCAAGGATGTAATGCACCGGTGGTGATTCTATTTCAGTTGTAATAGAGAGTATGGCTATCGTGTCATTGACTTGAGTGATGAGCTGAATACTTTCAAGTGATGATTCCATAATTATAATGTGATTGCCAATCGGGATAGTTGGTGACGTCCACGGTTGATCCACTTGAATTGTATCCCAATGAGCAAAACCTGCAATACCAATTCGAATAATTGAATCGTCGTGATTGATTTGATAAGATTCAATCTTGATCTGAGAGGGAGGAGCTAATTGTAAAACTGCTGTTGTTACAGAATCACGCCTGTCGCTAATGTTTAATTCCACCATGGACATCAACTGTTCAAATTCACTTCTTATGAGGTAGGAGCCGGGTTGAATAGAGTCGAAGCTACAAATACCTTGATTGTCACACAGAGTTGAATCAATTGCCTCAGATACTATTGCTCGATCATGGATCCAAATTTTTGCGTTTGGTACTGCTTGACCGTCCAGATTTATTACAGAGAATTGGATACCGGCCTCTGTCTCGGAAGCTCCACCTGCAAGAGTTTTCGAGCTTTCAGTGCATTGTGTGAAAGCATTCAGTACCACAAAGAGAAGCGAGATTTGAAACAAAAATTTAATCATTGAGTATTTCTGGGTTCAATTTTGTGAGAGAGCGGGAAAATTTGCATGTTTAATTGAAATACTTTGTTGGCGTTCTGATCGCTTTTTGCCAGCTGCATAATTTCTTGACGAAACTTTCTTGCCTTTTCGATTAAAATAGGCAAATGGTCTTCATTCAGTGAAAGCGTGACAGTGCTTATATTGCGCTCAAGAGCTGTAAATTGATGGAGGGCTTCTTTAGCTTTGAGTATCATATCACTATTGAACTTTAATACTGAAGTTTTGGCAATTTCATTATCTGAAGTAATTAATTGATGGTTGACTTTCCAAGTATAGGCACCATCTACGGAAGAAAATTCTTTGATTAAATTGAGCTCTGTCAATAATTTGATCGATGCCTTAGCTTTGCGCGCCCCAATTGGTGGGATGAGTAGTTCACCCAAATCAGCAAAGGATCCGCAAAAGTTGGTACTAGAGAGTATTTCACGTATGGCGCTATGATACCATTCAGTATAAAATTGATAATGTCTATTTTCTAATGTTGTCGTGGAACAATGGATCGCTCGAAATTCCATGAGATCCTTGAGGCGTTCAAGTTTCTCTTGGGAGGTCTTTGCTTGATTATACATTACAAGTAGGTCAAGGTCATCTGAATCTAATTCTGGGATCTCAAATACCTTGGTTAATTTAACCATGACCTTGGCTGATAGATCGCGTTCACCTTGAACTATTTTGGTAAATAATCCTAACCCAAATTCACCTTCTTTTGCGAGTTGACGCTGAGAAAAACCATGCTGAACAGATTGTTTCCAAGCGTAAAGGTCTTTTAAATAGACTCTATAGTCTAAATAAGAGTTTGAATTGGGCTTTAATTGATGATACGGTTCCATGGATAAAAGTTACTTTGTTTATGAGGTAAAATCAAATATTTACTCCTAATAATTAGTACAAGTTGATTTCTATTCCTGATTATCTCCACGGCTAGTCAGTAAGGCATTCTTTAGGGCTTTGAGGTTGATGGGCTTGGGTCTGTAAACATCAGAATGGGGGAATGACTGAGTCATCGAAAGATTTTTTGGTTGAGTTGGGGTTTAAAACCACAATGGGTTGTTCAAACCCTAACTTACGGAGTTCATTTTTTGACTCAATGTCATTCATAATTGGCATTTGAATATCCATAAAAACAAATTTAATATTGGGGTATTTAAAATGTTTATTTGATAACTGCTTTTAAGGGTTAACGAATCATACGGTCATCAAAAACTCAAAAACTCAAAAACTAGATTACCGTCTTCTTGAGTATTGTCCATCTCATCTTCATCATTAAATTGACTTAGATTTAAAATAATAGATCAAAACCAGACAAAATATTAAACCTCTAAACAGAAATTAATGTCAAATATCCGATCTTATCAAAAATGTTTATATACTAGTTATGTGGTTTGTGATTTATCAAGCAACTTGTTGTACAGCAGTTCATTAAGAATTTTAACAAAGGCATATAAAATGAAGTATTTAATTTTAGGCGCAATTGCTTTAACCCTATCCTGCTCACAAGAGACTGATAGGGTCTTGTCAAATGAAAATAATGATGTATCGGCTTTAACATTTGTTAATGATATTGAACCAATCATCGCTGAAAGTTGTCAAAACTGCCATGGCGACCCTGTTAAAAACGGTGCCCCGGAAGGTACCGAATTTGTTGAGGAAGAATATATCATCGGACATGCAAGCCTTATTGTTTCCCAATTAAATCAAAATTTGATGCCGCTTCCTGGGACTTCAGTTTTATCTGGAGAAAACAAAGAAATACTTATCAGTTGGCTAGAAAGTCAAGCTGAGCCTGCGACTTCATCCGAAGTTGTTTCTTCAAGCTCCACTCTTGAGAATAGTTCAATCGCTGGCACAAGTTCTGAAGATGTTACAAGTTCTGAAGATGTTACAAGCTCCGATGTTGCCTCAAGTGCAACTGAACAGTCTTCGTCTAGCCTGAGAGTTTGGAAGTATAGTGATCCAGAAATTCCACAAATATTCGCCACCTATTGTGCTCAGTGTCATATTGGTGCGGGTGCTCGCTTGGGGTTAGAGCTCGACACATATGCTAATATCACAGCCTCTGCTGATAATATTTCCAAAATTAATAACAGAATGATTGTACTAAAAACAATGCCTTCACGTTTTGCTTCTGCTGGCAATCCCACAGCTGAAGAACTCGCTATTATAGCTGAATGGATTGAGCAAGGTGCTCAAGAGTGATTCGTACAATTTTCATTATCAGTCTTGTTGTTGAAATTGGCTTCTCCTATACCGTAGGCTTAGTTGAAAGAAATTTGGGAACTTCACCTAATTGGAAAATCGCTCGCGCTAAAACTTTCCAAATGGATATTGGGCATCGATTTGTTACTACTTTAGAAAATGATGGTGATTGGAGTCCCGCATACCAAGAATTACTGGGTATGGATGGGGCTGGTAATATCGGTCTGGCGTTTACCTATGGTATTGCTAATTTTGCAGATGTGACATTGACTCGCTACCGACTCGGCAAGCAATATAAAATATCAAATAAGCTCAAACTACTTGATCAATATGTTGATCGCCAACCTATATCATTGACGACAGATATAAACTACGGGTATAGAACTCTAGAAGACATTGATGTGGCCAATACTTATGGATATACTCTTATTTTGGGAAGGTATTTATTTAATGAAAGATTGAGCTTTAATCTCATCACTGCAGGTCAAAATTCAATTTCATCTCAATTAGAAGAATACCCTTATGCAGCCAAATGGACACATGCTGTAGGTGGGTCGATGACTGTAAGGCATAATCGTTGGACTTTCTCAGGTGAATACATGAGGCCAGTGACGGGTTATGTGAGAGAAAATTCAGAGCAAGTAATTTCTGATACTTATGGTGTATCTGTCGCCTATAGGACTTATCAGCATCTTTTTTCAATTGGTGTCCAAAATCACATCTATAACAATTTTAATGAAATGATTGCAGGCGCAAACAATACAGTCAGTAGTTTAACTGATTTGCGTTTTGGGTTTAACATCATCAGAGAATTCGACTTCTTGTTAGAAGATTCTGAATCCAAAAGGGACCCATGAAAAAATCCAAACCATATTTAGATCGTAGAGAATTCATCAAGGATTTAGGAATAGTCTCAGCTTCTCTAGGGTTCTCAGCTTGCAGCTCAACTTATAGAGGCGAGCATCCTGAAGGCACTAGGTTTGAAGGTGAAGATGGCTTCCTTAGCACAGTAGAATCTCTTCCTATGCATAAGGCCACAATGGTCCATAGAAAATTAGGACGACCGATTTTACTTATTAAATTAGGTGATGGTAGAGTCTTGTCTTATGAGTCTTATTGTCCGCACATGTCATGTGATTTAAACGATGGTGTTTCGAGTCAGCCGGTGGATGTTCAAAATGGTGAGATGAGGTGTTTCTTACACGATTCATATTTTGATTTAGAGACAGGTAAAAGACTTCGTGGTCCGGCTAAAGAAGGCGATATGATCCCCAAATTTGAAATCAAGATTGTTGATGGCAAGATTTACAAAGCTTAAGAAATTGAGCTATTTCCATCTCAAGTAACGTTGTTAATTTCATTTGCCACCCAATAGTCGGTAGGTTCGTTATAGGGGTAAGAACTTTGCAATTTAGCAGTCTTATTCGGAGATAAGCCATGAATAAGATCATAACCATCTTCATTCTTTTTTATCCGTGAACATCGAATTGGGTCGGTTATTCAAGAGATTGTCAAAAGTCATATCAAAAACGAAGACGCTGTCTTTGTGATTTCAAGCTATCCTGCACTACAAGAGAAATTAACTCAGCTAGGCTTTAGTACTTAACCAGAGCAACTGGCTTTATTAGAAGGATAGGAGCTGAAATGGATGTGGATGTGGAGCTTAGTCGGAAGCTGGCACTTTATTTGGACTGAGCTCTTTGGCGGCAAGAGATTACTAATTACATTTAGTGAGTTAAGTTCTGCTGATATATGGATTGCCCTTCTATTTGGTCTATCCTTAAGAAAGATTTAGAATCAATATGGAATTAAATTATGATCTCATATTTCCTGTTATTTTAGGGAAAATGTTCGTTGAAAAACAAGACCGTGAAGAAATTGAAGTGAAACTTAATCAATATGGTTCAGAGCCTTTTCATATTGAAGTCAACAGAGTCAAGGTGGGGATTCTCTATATCCACTCTGTTAAGGGCACTTCAATAGATGAAGTAATCAGATTAGCTTGCGGGGATTTTAGAGCTTTAGTTGTTGCTGCTGAGTCTCCGTATACGACAGAGTTTGTTACTTCTCAATCCAAGAGATCTAAGCGCTACATCAAAGCCAAAAGCAAGCAAGACAATGAATATTTCGGCTGGATTAAACAGTTGTCAGCTCTATAATGTGTTGAATTGATGGTTTAGAAATAAATTACGGCGACAATTTGGGCTTAACAGCCCATTTTTTTGTTCAAAATCCGAGTGATTTTGATATTAAGGGCTAAATTATGAGAATGATCGAGGGAGAAATTTTAGTATTTGGTGCTATTTTAAGGGTGTTGAGTGCATTATTTGCAAAGTCTGCTGATTTAGATAAAAGAAATACTACCCGTCGCTTTGAAATAAGATATATTTGTGGCAAATGATAAATTGGTTATCAGGTCTAATGGACTATAATGGTTTTTTAGATTTAGTATCTGATTTTGTTATGGTGATAGCAAAGTCGGAATTATAATTTTCACCAAAGAAAAAGAGTATGTTATGGATAAAGGTATTGTAAAGTGGTTTAATGCTGACAAAGGTTTCGGTTTTATCACTCCAGAAGACGGATCAAAAGATCTATTTGTTCACCATTCAGAGATCCAATCTGGTACAATGAATGATGGTCAAGCGGTTGAATACGAAGTTGGACAAGGTCAAAAAGGACCATGTGCTAACAAAGTTAACGCTATCTAGTCATTAGACACTAAAAATTGGTAAACGGATGAGCCTAGCTCTCTCGTTTACCTAATTTTTTTCTCATATCATTAATTTCGTTTTTTTAGGCTTTTGATTAGCCGTATGTTGACTCTAAGGTCAGCCTTTTTTTTGCCCAATTTTCTTCTGAGAGATTATCATGGCTATATTAGCACTCATCATTGCAACATCACTTTGGGGGCTTAATTTTCATTTTGCGAAATTAATGCTCCCTGAAGTTGAGTTTATTGAAGGCGGCTTTTGGCGATATTTGTTCGGTGTACTTTTACTCGTCCTATTTAATATTAGAAACCTCCCGACACGCCAAGATTTCAAGACACATCTCAAAGGTGTTTTAATGATTGGCGGCGTGGGTCTTTTTGGCTTTAATATTTTCTTTTTCCTGGGGATGGATTCAACTACTGGTGTGAATGGTGCTCTTATTATGGGTCTTAATCCGGCGCTCACTTTAATTTATTCACATTTCATTCTAAATACAGCCATTCATAAAAATCATATTGTAGGGATTTTTATTGCACTTTTGGGAGTGCTTTTTTTGCTTTTTCAGGGTGACCTATCTCAAGTGCTTAACTTAGGGTTTACACTAGGAGATTTAATTGTTTTAATTGCAGTCAACTTTTTTGCTCTTCACCACGTCTGGGTAAAGAAGTATAGTTCACCTGAATTACCTACAGGCAAATATACTCTCATGGCTGCCTTCATTTGTCTAATCTGCCTGAGCTTGACAGCTCCTTTTACTGAGACCGCTCATGTTGCCGAGCATAGTATGAAATTTTGGATTGGCGCTGCTGGCATCGGTATATTTGGTTCCGGTATCTCTTATCTTCTATGGAACAAAGGTGTCAAAGAACTCGGGGCCAATAAAGCTGGTGTGTTTGTTAATTTAGTTCCGCTTTCTGCCGGGATGAGTTCGGCGCTTTTTGGAGAGACTTTAGAAAGCTTTCATTTTATTAGCGGCGCTATCATAGTGTGTGGTTTATTGATTATGCAACTCGGTGCTATTTTCCCTAAATATTTTAAACACTGAATGATTTAAATAAACAGGTATCTTGACTAGAGCGCAAATGAAAAAAAAGATTAAATAAATTATTAGGATTGAATCAATCCCTAGGAGAACTTAAAAAAGATGACTCCTCCAAGTGGATTCTAAAAGTGGGTATTAAATTCAATGTCAGATTGACAGCTAAATAATGAAGAGAATCTATAGACTTACTGAAGCCCAAGAATTATCGTTGATTTAAATGAAGCTGGATATCCTGTTTCCTTCAATCGAGTAGCTGGTTAAGGCAACAAGAGAATATTGCGTCTATAAGCATGTATGCTGAGTGCACAAAGAAGTTTCAACGTCCCATTTCGGTTCAAACCCATAAACTTGTTTTGGCAGAAGTCAGAATTTTCCTACACTTTTCTCCGGCAGTATTTGATTATTCAGACATTAGACTTCCCATCATTTGTGTATTAAGGAAAAAAACATATCAGAGTATTTTGGGTCAAATCAAGGTTAATAAAAGCCAAATTGTGGAGTTCTAGGAACTGAGAGTCGTAGAAACAACAAAAGTGAATACCTAAGTATTCACCCTTGTGATCGGAGGCTTCAAAAGTAACTCTAAAGCGTGTTAACCCATGGGGAAGATCGATTAACACCGTTACAATATTGGTCTCATTTACAAGTATCGGGTTTCGAATTTAAAAACTTTAGTCTTTTGTGAAGAAAAACTCAATAAATTCTTGAGGTGGGCGAATAGGCTGGCCTTGGGAGTTAGTAAAGGCGTGTTGAGTATAGCCTGTTGCGACTTTTTGATCACCCACATAAGCTTCGTAAACAAAGCGAAATTTCATCCTACTTTCTTGCTCAATATCCATGCGAATCTCTATCATGTGACCAAATTTGACTGATTTGAGGTACTCGACATGCAGACCAATGACCGGGATGTTTTGGCCCCTGGCTTCAAGCTCTTCATAAGCAAAACCATCAAGGCGCAAACCTCTGATTCGAGCGAGTTCAAACCACACAGCATAGACAGAATGATGGACCACGCCCATAGCATCTGTCTCTTGATATCTAACTTCTACATCTGTTTTGTATTTCATACCCCATAAAATGCTAATTTTAAAGCTGTATGACAAAACTTTTCATCAAATTACTGGGTATTTTTACCAATTTTCTCGTTGTATGCCTTATAGCTACTAGTGCAACTTCGTGTTCTAAATTGGATGAGGAGTCAACTAAACGTGATGTTAAGCCACGGCCATTGATGAGATTTGAGGACAAAACAGTCCTAGAAAGCTACAAAGACTCTATTTTGCAGTGGAGACTTCGTACAGATTATCTAGAAAGGTGGTCTGGATCCGAACGAATTTTTGTCAAACCCATTGATGTGGATATTTTTGATTCAACGGGTGCTAAAGTCGCCTTTTTAAGGGCTGATTCAGGCTCATTGGATACCAAAATGACTTTCATAAACGCTTACGGGCATGTTCATGCTCACTCACCCGATGGAGCTTCAGTTCGCGCTGATAGTCTCACTTGGAATAAAGCCGATGACCGAGTCCAAACCATGTCTGAGGTTCGAGTTTTAAGCCCTGAGGGGGATGTGCTGGCTGGCATTGGATTCATTTCCGACTCCAAGTTGGAAGAATGGAAAATACTCAAAAATGTTCGTGGGATATTTCAAGAAGCCACCATTCGTCTTGAAGAGAATGAGTCACCATGAGGCCTTTATTTACAATTTTAGCTTTCTTTTTCATAGCTAGTGACATCTTGGCACAAAGTACCCCCATCGTGATGCAAAGTGCAGACTCTCTTTATGTTAATCGTAAAACAGGGAATTATACACTCTTTAGAAATGTTAAGTTTAAACATGACTCACTTCGATTTGCAACACACTATGCTAATTGGGATAAGAAAAAAGATAATGTCATCTTCAAAGGTGGCCTTGCAATCACTCACCCTCAAGGGATGATTAAATCAAAATCGGGTCGATATTCTCGACGTCAAAACCGCGCCTCAGCATACGGTAATGTTTTTATGACGGATTCTCTCGGTGAATTAACACTCAATGGGGATACACTTGATTATAAGCGAGATGAAGGGATAGTCAATGTATGGGGCAAGAGGCCGACACTCACTAAATTCCCTAATCAGGCTCTACTTGATAGTTTAAAAATTAAAAAGGAAGCACAATCAAAGGAGCTCGAAGAAATTCGAAATAAAAAGAGGGTAGAAAAGCATCGACTGAGGCAATTGAAAAAAAACCAAACTTCAAAACCAATTTCAGCTGATAAGGCTTCTCAGCAATTCACTACTGCTCAATCAAATAATACAGTTTCTAGCATTGCCAAGTCAGCAGAAAGAAAACGAAAATTTCTTGAAAAAAGAAAAGCAGCAAGAAAGCAAAGAATTAAGAAAAAAACATCCAGAATACAATCAAAAAAATACAAGTCAAGAAAATCTTCTGTAGATCAAGCCAAAGACATAGATGTTAGCTCGGAGCTAGATACTCTCACAATCACCGCTGACCGACTTCGATACATGCAAGACCAAAGGCAAGCCAATGCTATGACTAATGTTCATATAATTAAAGGGGAAATGGATATACAATGTGATTCGGCTTTTTTTGATTATAAAGAAGGCTACCTGAAGCTATCAGGATCTCCACAAGCTCGAGTAGGATCTTATTTTGTTAAAGGCATTAAAATGGAAATTTGGCTCGATGGATCCAAACTTGAAAAAATCAAAGTTTGGGGGGATGCTTTTGGTCAACAAAGTGATAGTATCTCTGATCCTGATGATGTCCAATGGACTGAAGTAGAGGGTGATTCCATGGTAGTTATATTTAAGAATGATGATGTTGATTTCTTGCGAGTTGATGGACAAGGTGAAGGCCGATTTTTCGATGAGTCCAAAAAATCTTTTGTAAATAAAATTAATGGAAAATCACTTACAATTGATTTTGAAAACTCGCAACCCAAGCTTGCCAAAGTCAGAGACGATGCGCGAACCAAGTACTTTTTCTTTAAAGAAGACGGTGTATTCGGAGGCTGGAATGAGGCTCAAGGTGATTCACTCGATCTGCAATTTGAAGGAAGTAAATTAGAGAAAATTTCAATCAAGGGAAACCTTGCCTCAGGAATTTTCATGGGAGTAGATAAAGATGAAAAATGATGGACTCAGAACTCTTAGGGCTCAGAGCCTAGAAAAAAATTATACAGGCCGTAAAGTCGTTGACGGAATTTCAATCGGCCTCACCCAAGGTGAAGTCGTGGGATTATTAGGCCCTAATGGCGCTGGTAAAACAACATCGTTTTATATGATTACTGGAATGGTTCATCCTGATGGCGGTCATATTTTTCTGGATGAAAAAGAAATAACTAGTCTTCCGATGCATAAGCGGGCACGTTTAGGCCTGGGATATCTACCTCAAGAAGCCAGCATCTTCCGCAAACTCAGTGTGGAAGAAAACATCATGGCCATTTTGGAGCATAACAAAAAGGGTCGTGCAGCTCGCAAAGAACGCCTTGAATTTTTACTTGAAGACTTCAAAATTTCTCATATTCGTAAAAATACCGCAATGTCTCTGTCTGGCGGAGAACGTCGTCGTTTAGAAATCGCAAGGGCCTTAGCGTCTGAACCCGATTTTTTGCTTTTAGATGAGCCTTTCGCAGGGATTGATCCGATCGCTGTGGAAGATATCCAATCCATCATCCGCAAGCTCAAAGAGGATGGCATGGGGGTGTTGATCACTGATCATAGTGTCAGAGAGACACTTGCCATTACAGATCGAGCATACATTGTAGCTAAAGGTCAGATCTTGGTTGAAGGTACCGCCGAACATTTGGCAAGCGACGAAGAAGCTAAGCGTATCTATTTGGGAGAATCCTTCACACTTTAATTTTTTTTGGCATTGAAATTGCGTATCGAAAATTGATTTGCTATAATATTACTAATGGATTTAGGAATGCAACTCAACGTTAGTGCGAGACTCGAGCAAAAGCTCACTCCGCAAATGATTCAGTCTCTGAAGCTTTTGCAAGTCAACTCGCAAGAACTCGAACTCATGATCAAGCAAGAGCTTGAGATTAACCCCCTTTTGTCTACAGCCGAAGACCTCCTTGATCAAGCTGATGACCAGGGTGACGAGTATGATGATGACCACGCAGGTGAATCCGAAGAAATTTCAGAAATTGCACAAGAAGATGCCGTTGAAGATCTCAAAGAAGTAGAAGCTGACGACATTGACTGGGATGAATACCTCAATAGTGGTATGGAGACTCACTCTAAAGGCAATGATATGATTGGGACCCCAGAGGAGACTCTTGAGCGCACCCCGACTTATGAAAGTAGTTTTCAAGAAAATTTATTACACCAATTACACGATCGTGATGTCGATTCATTTCTTATTCAAATAGTTGAGTACTTAATTGAGTGCCTCAATGATGAAGGTTTTTTAGAAGCCTCTCCACTTGCAGTTGAAGAGATTCAATTTGGGGATATTAGTCCAAAATTAAAAGAAGCTCTGATTGAAGTAGAGAAATTTCTTAGAATTGACTTGGAAGTTATTGAGAAACCGGAAACTCAAAGCCAACATAGCTTCATTCGAGAGGCACTGCATGTGCTGCACACTCTTGAACCTATTGGGATTGGTGCTAGAAATTTGCAAGAGTGTTTACTTCTTCAAGCTTATCGAGTGAAATTTGAGAGCCCACTCGTCATGCCGATATTGGAAAATTCTTTTCCGATGCTTCAAAAAGTACAAGTTTCCTTACTTGCTAAGACTTATGAGACTAGCCCAGAAAACATTCAAAAAGCTTTTCGTGAGATTGGGAATCTTGACCCAAGACCTGCTAGAAGCATCACTTCAAGTGTCAGCTCAAGTGTAATACCTGATTTAATTCTTGAGATTATTGATGGTGAGATTCGTATTGCGCTTAATGATAAGAACATGCCTCAACTTTTCATTTCATCTCTTTATTCTCAGATGCTCAGTAAGGGAAGTCGTGCCAATAAAGAAGAAAAGAAGTTTATTAAAGACAAGTTGAATTCTGCCAATTGGCTTATCCGTGCTATTGATCAACGCAAATCCACTATGATGAAGGTCATGAAGGCAATTGTACAAAAACAAGGTGATTTCTTTGAACGAGGTCCGTCTTATATCAAGCCAATGATTTTGCAAGATATTGCAGATATTATAGAGATGCATATCTCGACTGTTAATCGGGTGACTAACGGTAAATACGTACAGACCCCTATGGGTGTATTTGAACTCAAATATTTCTTTACTGCTGCTGTCCCTCAAGGCGATGGAGAAGATGTAAGTTCTCGCCAGGCCAAAGAAGCTATTAAGGCACTAATCGAAGATGAAAACCCTAAAAAGCCACTGTCGGATCAAAAAATCACAGATGCCTTAAAAGAGCAAGGGCTTAAAGTGGCACGTCGCACCATTGCCAAATATCGCGAAGCTTTAGGGGTTTCACCGGCGCGCCTTCGTAAACATTTTTAATTTGACACCCACCGAAGCGCAGTTTTTCCGTTGTCATTTTCACAAACTATGCTAAAAACTTCAAAAAAACTTGATTCTCAATATTTTTCCTTATATAATAAAAGAGAGAGCTAGGCCGTTCTAGTTCTGATAGGAGAAATTCATGAATATTCAAATTACAGCTCGTCACTTCCATGCGTCTCAAGAACTTCAAGATAGCGTTACAGAACAAGTCCAAGGGTTGACTAAGTTTTATAACAACATTACTGACGCTATTGTTGTGCTAGACCAAGTCGGTGAACACAAGCGTAAGGTGGAGTTAAAGCTTAACATCCTAGACAAATCACTGTCGGCCCATGCAGAAGAAGATCACATGGGAAAAGCAATCGATGCAGTGATGAACAAAATTCAAAGACAATTAAAGAAAGAAAATGGTAAATTGAAGGAACATCGTTCAACTCCCGTTGCCGATCTAGTTTCAGAATAACTTTTTTGACCTAGAAATGTATTGGGATATCCTTGATGATACATTCAGAGGTCTATAATCTATGTCTAATAAACCAAATAATCCATTAGAGAATCTTAACGTATTGACCAAAGAGTCCTTCCTTGTGAGGGACTTTTTCCGCAGATATGGCCAAGAACTTGGCCTAACATGCCACAGCCCAGAAGAATTTTTACTCACAGAAATTTGCGAACCGACTATTCATAGACCAGGTCTTGCCATGGCTGGTTATACTGAGGTGTTTACTCACCAAAGGATGCAGATCCTGGGCCGCACGGAGTGGAGTTTTCTTAATTCTCGCACTTCAGAGGAAAGAACTCAACTTCTCTTAAACCTTAGAGCCTTTAAGTCCCCGCTTTGGGTGATGACCAATGAGGTGCCTGTTCCTCAGGAGCTGATTGATCATTGTCACTCCCTCAGGATGCCTATTTTTACTTCCAGTCTGCCAACGGTCGACTATATCGGCGGGGTAACAAAAATTTTAGATGAATGGTTTGCACCTTATTCAGCTGTGCATGCTTCACTTGTTGATGTCTATGGAATTGGAATGCTCTATGTGGGCTCGTCCAACATCGGTAAGAGTGAATGTGTACTCGATTTAGTTGAGCGCGGGCATCGGCTTGTGGCCGATGACATGGTAAAGCTCGTCAAAATAGATGATTCAATCATAGGTAAATCCAACCATATTATCTCCCATCATATGGAAATTAGAGGTGTAGGCATCATTGATATTAAGTCCATGTTTGGCATACACGCAGTTCGAAAAATCAAAAAAGTAGAGATGATTGTCGAACTTCAATATTGGAATAAAGAAACTGACTATGAAAGAACGGGCCTGGTTGACAAGTTTATCGATATTATGGGGATTCAAATCCCTATAGTTGTCATTCCAGTATCTCCAGGTAAAAATATTACCGTGATTTCAGAAGTTGTAGCGATGAATGCACTCATGAAGGTCAATGGACAGGATACTGCTGCTGAATTTAACCGAAAACTAATCGAAATCATCCAAGATCGCTCCAAACGAGGAGAGTCTGAAATAAATTTTGACAATCGAATTTTAAAGAATAATAAGTATGAATAAAGAAAACATAATATTCACCTTAGTCATGGTCGGTATTTTATTGATGGTTTTTGGGATGTGGTTTTTTAATCACTCGAGTTCTCCGTATTTTGCCAAATCTGAACATACTTTCATCTTTGATGAACTCGGGACCTTAGTCCCTGGTGCCAAAGTCAGGGTAGGCGGCCTGCACCTAGGTTATGTAACTGAAGTCAAACTGACTCCCGGGTTTGCAATGGCCAAAGCCAATATTGATGAAAAAGTCGAAATCCCTAAAGATTCCAAAATTCGTATCATTAATGTAGGCCTAGTTGGTGAAAGAGTGCTGAATATCGAGCTCGGAGATTCACCAGAAATTTATCAAATAGGTGACAAAATCAGTGGGGTTTACGACTTAGGTTCTGTAGGTATTGTTGTTAGCGCGATGAAAGCCATCGACGAGCTTGTGACTATTTTAGATAGAGTTGGCGCTGTATTTGATTCGACCCTTCTACACCCTAAGAGATATAAAGCATGGCAGCGAATTACCAATAAAGCAGTTAGGCTTTCCTACAAAATGGGTAAGATTCAAAAAAGTTCTGAATCTGATGTCAGAGATTTAATTGCTGACTTAAAAGAGCTTAATTTGTCGATTAATGATTTTTCAGCTCAATTAGGTCCTGAAATGAACCAGTTAGAGTCAAATTCTAGGAATTTAAAGGAATCAAGTGAGCACTTGAAGCAAGGATTAGTTGGGCTTCAGAGTCAATTTTTAGCTGTCAAAGACAATATGATGGCTAATAAAGAGTCTTCAATTTACCATATGATGGAAGATCCGAAGTTCAAAGAAATGCTTGATAGCACATTAAGTTCTTGGACTGGCTTACATGATCAGCTAATAAATCGTTCACATACTATTAATGTTGATATTTTTTAACTGAATTATTGGTATGAATATGTAAATTCATATTATATAAGGGTTTACTATGAATTCATCAAAATCAAAATACTTTGTTGTCGGACTTGTTCTTTGGGTGTCTATCTTCATCCTTGTTTTCGGCATGTACTTTTTAAATGGTAAAAAACCAGGTGAAACCACGGTCGATTACCAAATTATCTTTGATAACGTCTCTACATTGACCAAGGGTGATCCCGTCAAAGTCAATGGAGTCAAAGTCGGTAAAGTGACAGATCTTCAGTTGCAAACCAAACAGCGTCAAGTTCAAGTGACAATTCAAGTACTTGATTCTATTGAGATTCCCTTGAATTCAACTATTAAGATTCAAAACATTGGTCTTTTGGGTGAACGTCAGGTAGGCATTTTAATGGGCGACTCTCCCAAGAACATCCAACCTGGCTCTGTTGTCAGTGGACAGCTTGATGCAGGTATAAGTGAAGCCATGGCCTATGCCGGTGAAGTTTTTGACTCCACACGTACTTTGCTTTCTACTGTTCGTTCAGTGGTTGATAGTACAATAGGAACTGAGAAATTCAAAAGGTCATTTCATAACATTATTGATAATGCAGAAGCTTTAGAAAACAAACTCGCCAAGATGCTTGATGAAACTGACCCAGTCTTAAGTGCTTCACTAAACAACCTTAAGTTGGCTTCGGAAAAAGTAAATACCATGCTTGACGAAAATAAAGAGCCTGTGCAAGATCTTCTCGCTAAATCAAATGCATTGACTGTCGATGCTGCAAAAGTGATGCTTTCAGCAGACTCAATAACTGCCAAGCTTATGGTAATTACCTCGCGACTAGAAAAAAGTGACAATACAGCTGGTGCCCTTCTTAATGATAAAGAATTCTACAATGACATTTCCGGAACTCTTAATGCGGCAGATTCATTATTTAGAGTGATCATTACTGATGGTCTTGATGTCAATGTTGATATATTTTAGTTCAAATACGATTTACTTAATTGGAGCTTTTGAGGCTTAAATGATTGAAAAAATATTAGTGGTTCAAAACCGTCAAGGAATTCACGCTCGCCCCGCAGGGATGATTGTTGAGCTTACTTCTCGAGTTGAATGCGAAGTGAGCTTTCGCTATCAAAGCGTGACGGCCAATGCTAAGAGCATTCTCAATGTTATGATGCTTGCGGTTATCCCAGGTTCTGAAGTTTTGGTCATTGTTGATGGTGTTGATGAAGTTGATACTATGAACAAATTGGAGCAGTTGTTCGATGACAAATTCCACGAAGAAGTCTGATCGAATAGAGCTCAAAGGTTTAGGTGCATCCCCTGGGATAGCTATACACAAAGTGATCAATGCCAAGCCAGTTATTTTAGAGATAACCCACCGCAAGGTATCCAAAGATAGAGTCTCTTATGAGATTAACCAATTTCATAAAGCACTTAAAAATTCGATTCAAGAACTTGAATTAGTCAGTACACTAGTGGAAGAAAGTATTGGTGAAGATGAAGCACTGATATTTAAGAGTCATAGAATGATCCTGCAAGACCCTACTTTTATACAGGGGGTGACAGGAAGAATTGAAAATCATCTTGACAATGTTGAATTCGCACTATTTGATGCAGTGATGGAATTTCGAGATATTTTTGAAAGCATACCAGGTGATTTTGGCAAATCTAAAGTACAAGATATCCAGGATGTGTTCAACCGCGTGATGTCAAATTTAACTGAAAATGAATTTGAATTTGCTCTTGATGAAGATGAAGGTCAGGGGGTCTATGTCGGACATTCATTTACACCATCATTTTTGGCTAATTGTAATGAAGAGAATATTGAAGCTCTGGTGATGGATTCGGGAAGTTTGACTTCTCATGTTGCCATTATCGCGCGTTCCCTCAAAATACCTTCAGTTGTAGGACTCAAGACTATCTCAATGGTAGCCAAGATGGGCCAAACGGTAATTGTCGATGGCAATAAAGGTTTGGTGATACTCAATCCCACTGAAGAAGATCTTGAAATATATGAATCACGGATTTCTCATTTACTTCGCAAACAAGCAGATTTATCTGGAGAAATCAATCGGATTCCCATGACGATTGATGGTAAGCATTTATGTCTCAATGCCAACTTAGAGCTTCCTGCGGAGATCCCATCTGTGGCTAGAAATGGCGCCGAGGGCGTTGGTTTATTTAGATCAGAATTTATGTATTTCAACAAATCACTACCGGATGAAGAACAACAATTTGAGATTTATAAAGAGTTGATTAGTACTTCTGCACCTAATCCTGTGACTATTCGTACGATTGATACTGGCGGTGACAAGCTGGTCAAAAATTTATCTTTATCCGATGAACCCAATCCGTTTTTAGGGTGGCGCTCTATTCGTGTATGTCTAGATAATCCGTGGATTTTCACAGAGCAGCTGAGAGCTTTACTTCGGGCCTCAGTCTATGGTAATTTGAAAATCATGTTCCCGATGATTGCATTTATGGAAGAGCTTCTTGAAGCTAAAGCCATTCTAAAAAGTGTGATGGAACAATTAACTCTTGAGGGAATTGATTTTGATCCGGATGTAGAGATTGGAATGATGGTAGAAGTACCCTCTGTGGTTTGGATGATTGGTGAATTTGCCAAAGAAGTCGACTTTATGTCTATAGGTACCAATGACCTTATTCAATTTGCATTAGCAGTTGATCGCTCAAATGAAAAAATTGCCAAACTCTACCAACCGCATCATCCAGCAATTTTGAGGATGATTAAGGAAACTTGTGATGCTGCTCACGAAGAGGGTATCCTCGTTTCGGTTTGTGGTGAGATGGCTTCAGAACCTTTGAGTTTGATGCTAATGGCGGGCCTTGGAGTAGATGAGTTTTCAATGTCTCCATGGATGATTCCTGAATCTAAAAAATTCATACGTTCAATAACTTACATCGAGATGCGCGAAGTGGCTTTAGAATGTATCCAAAAAAGTTGTGCCAAAGATATTAATGCTTTCTTATATGAGAAATATGCCAAACGTATTTCAGGCCTGGGGATCTCAAGTAATTTTATTCAAAATTATGAAGAAAAGGATTCATCAATGGTCCGTATCGATGGCAAGGTTGTAGGATTAAATAGTCTCGATGAATCAAATCATTCAAGTCATGACTCTAAGGAGTGATTCAAAGTGAAGTTTTTTTTACTGAGTGTTTTAACATTGTTACAGATCCTAAGTGCTCAAAAACAAAATTCAGACATATCTAGTGATGCTCAATTTTGGCATCCAGATAGTTTTCATGCCGCATATTATCTTCCGGGTAACTTTGACAAAGCTGTGATTGCCAAAGACACTATGGGCATTAAATTAATCCGAGGGACCCAATATCTCAATCTGAAAGATTATCAAAAAGCGATCCAACTTTTTAAGAGTGTTGAAAAGGAATTACCCAAACTAAAACCTTACCTTCAAATTCGTATGGCACAAGCCCTATCTCAACAAGGGTCCTTTAAACAGGCTGATTCGATTTTGGCAAAAGCATCCAAAATGATTCAGAGTGGACCTGGGCTTGACTATTTGATTCAGGTGTGGTTTGATATGAAAGTCTTGGACTCTAGCTATATCCCCAACATTAAAGAAATTGATTCCTTGATGCTTACTCGTTTTAAAGTCAAACGTAGTGATCGTTGGTCAATAGAATCGCATCTCTTTGATTATATGAGTGAGTCTCAAAAAGCAGATGTATTTGTTCGTGGGATTTCTTCAAATAAAAATGAAATTCAAAAAACAATTAGGCCTTGGCTGAGTAAAAACAAAGTCATTCAAAATTTGGTTAAAAAAGACACAAAACTAAAGGTTAAAATTTTGGAGTATGATGCGGCACGACAGCCAAAAGTATTTTTCAAAACGTTGGCTAAATGGAATAATAAAAAAGCCCAAACCTCTTGGGATAAAAACCAAATAGCGCGAATCGAACAACTTAAAGCAAAGGCTTATTACGGAGTTTCTGATTTTAAAAATGCAGCCAAGTATTATCAAAAATTAGTGAATATGAAATCTCAACCTCTATCACTTTTTTATCTACAACTTGCTCGTTCCTACAAAAAAAACAAACAACTAGCTAAGTCAAATAAATATTATTCGGAATTTAAGGTCAAGTTTCCCAAGCACACAAAAACTGCTGAAATGATTTGGACTGCGGCGACTAAAAACGAAAGCGCCGGCAACATTCAAGGCGCAGAAACTCTTTATCGTAAAATTGATAAAGAGTTAAAAGATGATAAACGGAATAAATGGGCTGTTTTTAAAGTTGCGATGATGTATTACAAAAAAGGTCAGTGGCAAAAAGCCGCTGATACTTTTGAAGATGTATATAAAAAGCGTCGTGGACTTTGGTCTGCCAATGGGGCTTATATGTTAAGAGCCGATGCATTATACAAGTTGGGCCGTAAAAAAGAAGCCAAGGCTGAATTCATTCGCGCAATTAATGACTTCCCACTTTCGTATTACGCACATTTATCTAGAAAATACCTGAAAACTTATGGTTTGATGGATCTCAAAAATATCCCGACAATCACTCCTTTGATTATGACTGATGATGAAGCAGGTCAGTGGATGCGCACAAAGACCGATGCTAAGACTAGTGATGATAAATGGAGTCCAGTTTATCAAGAGACTTTTGAGCGATTACTTCAAATGGGCGAATGGGAAGCAGCAGATTTTGTCTATGCGAGTAGTCCCAAAAACTTAAGATGGCGGTTGGACTTTGTTCTCAAGTATTCAAGGCTTTATTTGAAACATGGATATTTGGCTCAATCGTATCGCTTAGCTCGTCGCGTCATTAGAAAAATTTCACGCAAGTATCTAGATAAGGCTCCGATGCAATTTTATGATGTGGCTTTTCCGCGACCACATCTGGCTTGGATTAAAAACCACACCGACCAATCACCAGTGGACCCTTCATTTGTCCTAGCCTTGATGCGTCAAGAGTCAATCTTTGATGATCAAATTGCATCACCTGTAGGAGCGAGAGGTTTAATGCAAATCATGCCATACACAGGTGTTCCGCTTGCAAAACGTGAAGGATTAGCAAAAGTTTATAATCATGACTTACTTCGTAACCCTTTGATGGCAATCCGACTTGGTACTCGATATCTCAAAGATTTACATAAAGATTGGAAGGGCGGTTATGAATATATGCTGGCCAATTATAATGCTGGGCCTAAACCAACTAAGCGATGGTTTAAAGCCAATAAAGGGTTAGATGAGAAAATTGCTTTTGAGCAAATCACTTATTGGGAAACTCGAAATTATATCAAAAAGGTGATGGGGAACTACTGGAACTACCAGATTCTTGAAAACTATCGCACCGCACCTGAAGTGAAAATGCCAACTAAAAATAAAGCAGATATCGAAACCCAATCAATATCAGCTGTCCCAATAAAAATGAAAACAAAACTAGAAATAAAAGAAAAGGCAAAAAGCGCTCAATGATATTCATCATTTGTTTTTCTGCAGCCTTAGCTTTTGCCATTGGAAATATATTCCAAAAACAAGGCTTACACAAAGTACGTGTAGAAACTTCAAGTACTTTTGAAATGATCAGGGGTACGGTTCTCAACATTCCTTGGCTTTTAGGTATTGGCCTGAGTGTATTTGGAACATTGTCCTACTACTACGCTTTGGCCAAATGGCCTATTTCCACTGTTCAAGCCCTACTATCTCTTAACCCCAGTTTGACTGCCATTTTAGGGATTCTCATTCTTAAAGAATTCTGGGATAAAAAAACAATGAGTGGTATTGTTTTGGTCGCTCTTGGTGTTGTCTGTGTCAGTTTGGATAAAGTTGATGGCAGTTCACAATTAGGTATGGCTTTTTGGCCAGTCATGTTCATTTTCGTTTCCATTGTTTTAATCTTAGTGTTAGTTTCTTGGTTTCCCAAAATTGCGAAGTTTTCTCAGCCAGAAATCAAATCAAATGAACAGATTGAGCCTAGGAAAATAACGAAAAACCAAGAATACAGACGCGGTGAGTACCTTTTTTCAATTATTGCTGGGATGGGTTTCGGTATTTCTGCGGTTTTCTATAAGGCTGTTTTAATACAGATGAATGGTGCAGAGCTCGAGTATTCGAGGCTTGACCTTACCAGTGGAATTATGATTGTATTTTATGCGATTAGCTATATAATCGGCTTTTTTAGCTCTCAAGCGGCACTTTCTTACGGTAGGGCGCTCTTTGTCGTTCCGTTTTCAGCTGCAATAGGTAGTGTCATACCTATCTTTTGTGGCATCATAACTCTAGGTGAAGAGGCTGGTCCTCTGAAGTGGTCAGGACTGATTATTATCAGTATTGCACTCTTTCTCTTTATACCTAGAGGTGACTTTTCTAATATTCATAAAGAATGAGCAATTCAAGTATCATCCGTATATCGGACAATTTGGCCACAATGGTAGGTGTAAATACGAGAAAGACTATCGTAGGTGCTTGGGAATTACTCGTTTTTCAAGTTGAGGTTTCCAAAAAAATCCCTCATGTATTATTGAATTTTCATTTCACAGTTGAACAAATGTATGTCATTGGAATTACTTCTATTCCACTGGTCGCCACAACGTCTATTTTTACAGGTGGTGTTTCAGCTTATCAAATGGCTTATCAATTTGCTGACCTTGTTCCAGAACTTTATATCGGAACAGCAGTAGGCAAATCAGTTTTGATTGAACTTGGCCCTATTTTGACTGCGCTTGTAATGGCTGGTCGAATTGGTGCAGCAATGTGTGCCGAGCTTGCAACGATGTCTGTGACTGAACAATTAGACGCCATGAAGTGCCTCAATTTAAATCCTTATCGTTATCTACTTGCACCTCGAGTTGTAGCTGCGGTTATCATGCTTCCGGTTTTGACTATTATTTCTTCATTTGTTGCAATTCTTGGAGCTTATGCTGTGGCCTACATGGTCAAAGGCCTTGAAATGGAAATCTTCTTTAAAGGCGTAAAGCTTTTTTACAAAGATTGGGATTTAATTGTAGGGTTGATTAAATCAATAGTCTTTGGATATATCATTGCGACATTCGCTTGTTATTTTGGTTTCAAGACCACAGGTGGAGCCGAAGGTGTTGGGGCATCAACTAAATCATCTGTAGTATACTCAATGACTTGTATTTTAATTTCAGGGTTTCTTGTTTCAAAACTTTTACTTTAAACAACGCCTTTCCAAACTTTCCAAACTCTCCAAATAAAGTGAGCTAAATCAATGGCCAGAAGTTTAACATTTGCAACGTTGATTTTGGCGGGCTCCAACATACTCTCCAAAGTACTAGGTCTGCTGCGAGATTTTGTCTTAGCTCAAGCCGGCGGAACAAGTTGGCGTGTAGATGCTTATAATCTTGCTTTTACTTTACCCGATTTAATTAATCATTTTTTGGGAGCCGGGTTGATGTCAATAACTCTGATTCCATTAATTACTCCAGCCCTCACCAAAAGTGACCCCAAAGGGCGAAGCCCTCTTGAGGAAGCCTCAGAGATTATTCATAAAATTCTGTGGCCAATACTTGTTTTGGTTGTTGTCATCAGTATTGTTTGCTTTGTATTTATGGAAAGCATTATCCCTTTATTAACAAGTGAACCACTAGCACAATACATCGTTGATGAAGCAGTGAGATACACGCGTATTTTACTTTTTGCCCAAGTGTCTTTTGTCGGCGGCGGATTTTTCTTGGCCTTCCAATATGCTCGAAATAATTATGTGTTCCCTGCACTTGCTCCACTACTTTACAACATGGGTATCATATTAGGTGGAGTCATTTCTATTTATTGGGGTGATGGCTCATTAGATGGATTTTGTTGGGGTGTTTTGATTGCCTCTCTAATCGGTAATTTTTTGGTCCAAGTTTGGGGTGCAACCAAAAGTGGATTTGTTTGGTCCTATCCTAAAGTTTGCTGGAGCCCTGAGCTCAGACAATACTTACTTCTTACTATGCCGTTTTTATTAGCCGTGGGAGCGAGTTTTAGCTCTGAATTTGTTTACAAATATTTTGGTGGTACAGGTGAGGGTGATATTTCAAGTCTTGGTTTTGGACTAAGAATTAACATGGCACTTGTTGGGGTTTTTGGAGGAGCAGTGGGTGTCGCAGGATACCCCCTCATGGCCCGGTTGTGTCAAGACAGAAATTTCAGTAAAGTCAATGAGTTAGTCTTTGGGACAGTCGAAAAAATCATTGTTTTACTATTGCCCATGTGCATAATAACAGCGGCCTTAGCAGAGCCTTTAGTGAGACTTTATCTAGGTGGGGGCGCCTTTGGTGAAGATTCAATTGCGCGAGTATCACTGGCTTTGAAATATTATTTGCTTTCTGCGATCCCTATGTCTGCACTATTAATAATCAGTCGTTCTTTTTATGCCAAGAAAGACACATGGACACCGTCGATTTTGACGGCACTTGCGTTTTTAATTTCTTTACCACTTTATTCTTTGATGGAAGAGATGGGTAGTATTCGGGTTCCTATAATTTCATCAATTACTGTGTCCTTACAATTTTTAAGCCTGAGTGTGATGTGGATCATGAAACACCCATCTCCGGCTTACAAAGGTGTAATATTTACCTCTCTTAAGCTTATTCTTCCTTCAATTGCTTTATATTATGCTGCAAAGGCATTTTCAATTACACTTGACATGGAAGAGGTCAGTCGTTTAGGCTTGCTCTTCTATATCCCACTTGTTTTTGGAGTGTCACTTATTGGTTTTCTTGTAATGATTTTTTCACTTAAGATTGATGCATTATTCGAATTGATTAATAAGGTTTGGCATAAAGTTTCATCACAGAAGTCAAGTCATAC
>CAWVXU010000032.1:0-26337 GCA_963934255.1 uncultured Fibrobacterales bacterium | reverse complement strand
CTTGAATAGGCTTTTCTCTCCAAGCCTCATCTTTGACCTGTTTCTTACCCTCACCCATAAATTTTTCGGCAATATCAAGAAGTCTATCAGTTGAGTCTTCACGTCGATCGAGCAGAACATCTTCAATACAATCACGAAGTTCAGTATCAATTTCTTCGTAAATTTCGAGCATGGCAGGGTTAACAATACCCATATCCATCCCATTTTTAACTCCATAATATAAGAAGCAGGAATGCATTGCTTCACGCACAGGATTATTGCCTCTAAAGGAGAATGAGACATTTGAAACACCGCCTGAAACGTGCGCACCTGGCAGATTTTCACGAATCCAACGACAACCTCTAAAGAAATCTATAGCATTACGGCTGTGTTCTTCAAGGCCAGTGGCTACTGGAAAAACATTGGGGTCAAAAATAATATCTTCAGGCGGAAAGCCGACCTGATCCACAAGAATACGGTAAGATCTTTCACATATCTCAACTCTTCGTTCAAAAGAATCCGCCTGGCCATCTTCATCAAATGCCATTACGACAACCGCTGCACCAAATCTTCGAATAAATCGAGCTTGTTCAATAAATTCTTTTTCACCATTTTTAATAGAAATAGAATTTACAACAGCCTTACCTTGAACGACTTTTAGACCAGCTACTATAATTTCCCATTTTGAAGAGTCAATCATTACTGGGATTCTAGAAATATCGGGTTCAGATGCAATAAGATTCAAAAAGGTACTCATTGCTTCAACACCATCAAGCATACCTTCATCCATATTTACATCAAGGATCTGAGCACCACCTTCTACTTGGTCACGTGCTATATCTAAAGCTTCAGGAAACTCTCTATCCTTAATAAGTCTTAAAAACTTCCTAGATCCTGTCACGTTACAACGCTCACCAATATTGATGAAATTCATTTCTTCAGTCACACGAAGTGGTTCTAATCCAGACAATTCCATCACAGGAAGAGATCTTGTTGCTAGGGGTTGTTTAAATTTTGGTAGTTCCAGAAACTCAGGTAAATCTGGAACTTGAAATATTTCACCTTTTGACATTATTTTAACCCCTGACTAAATACAGACCTTAGTGGAAGGACTCTGGGTTGATAGTTCGATGCTGCAATGGCTACGGCTTGAATATGGCTCGGAGTCGTCCCACAACAACCACCCAAAATATTAACGAGTCCATCATCAAGATATTCAGTGATTTGGTCGACCATCATCTCAGGTGTTTCATCATAAGCCCCGAATTCATTAGGAAGCCCCGCATTCGGGTGTGCACTTACTGCAAAGGCAGAATTTTCTGAGAGGACCTGAAGGTGTGGTTTGAGCGCACGCGCTCCTAAAGCACAATTAAATCCAACACTCAATAGAGGTAAGTGAGAAATAGAAACTAAAAATGCATCAGCTGTTTGACCAGAAAGTGTTCTTCCTGATGCATCTGTAATTGTCCCCGAAACCATCACTGGCCATTCACAATTTCTTTTATCAAATTCAGACTGGATGGCGAAAAGGCAAGCTTTACAATTGAGTGTGTCGGTTACTGTTTCTACCAAAAGAATGTCAGCGCCGCCATCTAAAAGAGCCCCTACCTGTTCTTGATAGGCGACAGCGAGCTCATCAAAAGTAATATCCCTATAACCAGGATCATTCACATCAGGCGACATGGAAGCTATTTTTGTTGTCGGCCCCATTGAACCTACCACAAAACGAGGTTTATCTGGGCTTTTTTCCGTATATTCATCTGCGACTTCTCTTGCTATTTTGGCGCCATGGAAATTGAGGTCGTAGACATCTGATTCCATCCCATAGTCTGCCATCGAAACAGTTGTGCCTGAAAAAGTATTCGTTTCAATTAAATCAACACCAACATCAAGATACTTCGCGTGTATCTCTTTAATCACATTAGGCTTAGATATAACCAACATGTCATTGTTACCTTTAACAGATGAATGATGATCTTTCCATCTCTCACCTCGATAATCTTCTTCTTTGAGTTTATATTCTTGAATTAGGGAGCCCATTGCTCCATCTAGTATTAAAATACGGTCATTGAGACATTTCTCTAACAAATTCCAACGTTCAGACTTCTGCATTATATTACCTCTTTACACCAAAACTATGCGAATATACATATATACGCATAAACCTTAAACAGGGTTGTGAATATTAATGAAATTAACCTCAAGATTCAACTTATTAGTCAGGTGTTGAGCCAATAATTGCGGACCAAAGCATTCGGTCTGATGGTGCCCTGCGGCAATAAAATGAATACCTTCCTCCATACAATATTGTTGAGTGTTCTCTCGAGCCTCGCCTGTAATGTATGCATCAATATCACCTAAAGCAACAAGTTCCTCAACTCCAGATGGTGCTGCACCAGTACAAACACCAATTTTCTTAATCAGACTTGGCCCATACATGAACTCAAAATTTGGTGGACCAACCTTATCAGATAAAAGACTTAATAGAGATTCTGGCGTCATCGGATTTTCAAGTTTACCAAGTAGGCCAATATTTTTATTGCCCTCCTTAAGAAAGCCACCGACCTGATGGGCATTTAAAGCCGAAAGAACACCAGCGTTATTTCCAATTTTTAGATGAGCATCCATCGGAAGGTGAAAACCAAACAAAGAAATATCATTATCTAGTAGGCCTTGAATTTTCTTTTTTAAAGTACCACGAACGATTTTAGACTGATTATTCCAAAATCCATGTAGATGATGAACTACGATAAAATCTACCTTGTGCTCAATAGCATAGTCTAAAAGATCAAGACCAAAAGATACCGCAGTAATCCCTTTTAAAACTTCGGGTTTACCCTCAACAGTGAGCCCTTTAGGGCAGTAGTCATTAAACTCATTAATATCATATAGGTCGATTAGATAATTTTCTAATTCAATTAACTTCATAATAATCCTATTTTTAAATTGAAAGGCTTAGAAGCTATAAGATAGCTTTTATGATTTAAAAATTATGGGTCATTATCGCTATCCAAATAAAGTTAGGCTCATTATTGGCCTACTTGCTGAAGATTTAGCCAGTTTAGAGTACGCTGTTAAAAAATTACAAATTGAGTTTGGGGTGATTGATTCGCAGTTGGAACCAATACTCTTTGAATGCACCAATTACTATGTAGCTGAATTAGGTAAGGCTCCTTGGCGTACTTTCATCGACTTTGAGAAACTCATCGAGAGGGAGAAACTGGTAGAGATTAAGAGAAGAACCAATGAACTTGAATTTGAATGGTTCGATGGCAGTAGAAAAGTCAACATTGACCCCGGTTACCTCACGCTAGGTCAATTTTTTCTTGCAACGACAAAAGACCAAAGACAAAGAGTATACATTGCCCATGGTATATTCATGGATCCAACTCTGTACTTCAAAAACAAAGAATATCATTGGTATGATTGGACTTATCATGATTATAGATCAAGTGCTTATCATAACTACTTCAAGGCTGTAAGAGTTAAGTATCACCGACAACTAAAATTGGAAAATTGAAAAGACAAAAAAAGGCTATCCCTTGGGATAGCCTTCATAATTTATATTAATTTAGAATTTATCTTATTTCGCAGTCGATACCGGAGCAAGCTTAGCACGTAGAGCTTTAACTTCAGCAGAAAGGCCAGGAGATAGCTTTTCAGCATCAACGGTAATCTTTTTCAAAGTAGCTACCTTCTCAGAATCAGACATCGCTGTAGATGAGAAAATTTGTTCTATACGTGTTTTAGACTTGAAATAGATTTTGTCTTGAAATAATTTACTTGGGTCAATTTTTTCCCAAGTTAATTTGTTAGCCGGATGTTCATCATCTAAAGCAGCAAGACGTTCTTGACACTTAGTTGTCCATTGATTTTTGATTTTATAATGAACAGAAGCCTCGATACAAACGGCATGTTTAGGAATACCAGCTTCACCAGCATTGTCAGCTTTAGCATCAAGGTCTGCTTTGTATTTAGCAGTCCAAGCCCCAAGTGGATCATCACCAATTTCTTCTTCAGAATAACCAAAGTTGTCCATAAGTTCAAAGCGGATAGCCTCTGGATCTTCGGAAGAAATATCAGGCACTGGAGCGTTTCTAAATGCATCAGCAACTTCATCAAAAACAGCAGCAGATTGATAGAACATTTCAACATAGGCTTCCTCCGCCTGAATTACATCTTGGTTGTAGTAACCTTGCTCACGAGCAATTTGTATGTTTTTCTCTAGAAGGGGGATTGCTTGTTCATACCAAGTTGGGAGTTGCTGTACAATCGATATACGCTTGACAAAAACTTCCTCTATTGAACCACCAATCTCTTGTTCACGAATTTTCTTAGCAACAAGTACAAATAGTTTGCCCATTTCATTTGTTGCTTTGAACGTCCATTTCTCAGAGTTATATGTTGCGGACTTTGCGAAATGTTGAACTGCAACCTGAAGATTTGCAGTCAAAGCTTTAAGAGTTTTTCCTACCGCTTTTTCAGAACCTTTTAGATTCACGTTTTCCATATCGCCACGAACATACTCACCAAGTCTAAATGCAGCTTCCGAAGGAATAGCAGGGTCAGCACCTAACTTAAGACCATGTTTCTCATATGCTTTTTTAGTTTCATTCCACTGAACTTTTGCAGATTTTAAATCACCAATTTTATGGAATGACTTGGCTGCAGAAAAACGAGCTTTAATAACTTTTCCACCATCCGTATCGTAGGTATTAGCAAATACAACATAGGCTTTAGCTGCTTGTTTCCATTGCTTACCAGTTTCGTATGCAAAACCAATTGAGTAAGCCGCATCTATAGCATATGACGATTTAGGGAAGACTTTCACAAGCTTCTTATTACAATCAATAGCTTCCTCAGTCATTTTACCTTGCTCATAACTTAGACAAGCAGAATAAAGGAATGAAGGCGTTTCTGGATTTTTAGGATATCTATCAAGTGCAATTTCATAGGTGCGAGCGACAGCAGCTTTATCTGGAATTGAATCATAAGAAGAAGCAGCAAAACCGATAGCTTTGAAAGCCATTGAATCTTTAGGGAACTTATCAGTAATAAATAGGAAGGTACTCGCTGCTTGATCCCAATCTTTTGCTTTTTGATGCATTGCTGCAGATTTTAATATCGCTTTTACTGTTAAGGGCGATGATGCATAGTAGCGAGGCATAAGCATAAATACTTCCGCAGCTTTCTTATACATTTTTGCTTTTTCGTATGCAGCGCCACCTTCAAACAAAGCTTTATCAGAGAATGAGTAATTTGGGAAGCGCTCTCTTAAAGCAAGATATGCTTTAGCACCTTTTTCGAATTGACCATCTTTAACAAGTTTCTCTGCCTTTTGGAACTTAACTGCTGCAATTGACCGAAGTATTGCGACATTCATTGTGTCTTTAGGGTTAGAGTAATAGGTTTTTAAGAGAAATTCATATTCGTTTTCTGCTTCTTGAAGTTGTCCTGCTTGAGTGTATGCCCTTGCTAGGTTGCCAGAAATTTCTTTTTTGTATTTGTGATTAGGATAAACCACTTTAACTTTCTTAAGGACAGTAACAGCCGTTTGGTATTTTTCAGCATTATAGTGGACCAGTGCAGCATTATACGCAAGTTCAGCGGCTTCTTTATTTTTAGGGTCGGTACCATAGCGCTTCATGTAGCGTTCAACTTGTTGCAAATAACGCTGAGTGCCTTTAGCATTATATGACTTTACATAGTCGCCATTTGCAGCAGCGAGTGCTTTTTCGCGACCCTTGTCCATCGCTATAACAGCGTTATAACCAGCTTCAGCTTTACTCAAAACAGTAGGATAGCCTTTGGGTTTACGACCATATTTGGTGGTATCAGAATCATCCATCCAGTTAAACTCGTCAGCAGCCCTAATAAATCTTTTACGCGCTAAGTGCACTGCAGCCATGAATTCATGGGTTCTATAATGATCCCAAGAAGGTTCAGGATATGCTTTTAAGAAATCGTTATAAGAAACAATCGCTTGGTCATATTCTTTGCCAGCTGATTCAGTATCACCGTCTTTATCCAATTTATTTGCTTTTCTATGATAGTACGCAGGGATATCAAAATAGGCATCACGAATAGCCTTTTTGGAACTTTTTATAGCGTCTTGATTTCCAGAGTTCTTAAGATACCAATCAGATTCAGTCGAATATAGCTTTACAACTTTTAAACGTTGCTCCTGTGCCTTTTCAACCTCTTTCTTCTCATCAAGAATTGTAAGAAGTTTAACATGAGCAATTGGTGCATCAACATAGTTTGAGTTATACTCTAATAATCGAGTAAATGAATATGCTGCCTCTTCAAGACGGTCACGATCCATATTTTTCATACCAATTTCGAAGAAAAGTGTGTCTTTAAAAGTCACTTCTTTACTTCCAAGGTAGTCCATAGCCCTGTCAATACCATCGTCAAGGTCAGCAAATGAACCAGCCATGTATATAAGCGCTTCAGGACGGAAGTCATTTGGATATTTTCCTTCATCAGAACCGGTTACATATTCAAAAAACGTTTTGGCAGATTCTTCATAATCACCAATATTGTTTTGTGATTCAGCCATATGATAGATTGCCATAGCTTGTTCTTTACCACGAAGTTGATCAGCCATACTAATTACGATTTTATACTCTTTAATTGCATCGCGATATTTACGTTCATTGTAAAAGTACTCGCCCATACGAAGACGTGCTTGAGGTACCAATGAAGAGCCACTGTATTCATCTACAAGTTTTTTCCACAATACATAAGAACGATCTTCTTGCTGAAGTGTCACGTATATAAATGATGTTTGCATCAATACATTTGGGTATGATTTTTGTTTCGGATATTGTTCTAAATATGTTTTGAATGCACGTAGTGCTTGTGCAAAATTCTTTTTACAACCAGTAGGTTCCTTGCCTCTTTTATCTCGATCTAACCATTTTTGATATTTTTCTTCATATTTATCTTCACAAACAATATTATCTTGATTTGATTTTTTGTATAAAATTGTACCAAGCTTTTTGTAGGCATTTGCACAACGACTTGACGTTTTAGTTTTACAGTTATTATTTGTGTAATCTTTCCATTGCTTTGCTTGTTTATTAAGACCTTGGTCTTGACATGCAATTTTAAATTTGGCTACACCAGTTTTGTATGTTTTTACACATTTTTTTGCTTTACTGATTTTACCTTCTTTTTTATACGAAAGACACTGGTCTTTTAAATCAGAAAGTTTATCTTTTTTCTTTTCACACGCTTTCTCTGATTGAGCGTATGTACTAAAACTCAATGCGAGTAATAACAACAGAATAGACATGAGCTTAGAGCTCATGTCATTAGTATTAATCTTTTTCATATTTTTTTTCTTCACCTTTATGATGCTATTCTAAATCTTCGAGTCCATCTAAATCGTCAAGATCATCGTCATCGATAGTGGATCCACCTTCACGTCCTAATCGAGACATTACTTCGGCTAACGTATAAGATGCATCTTCTTTGATGCGCTTACGACTTGCTTCAAAATTATCTGACTCCACTGCTTTTTGCAGGAATACATAGTGTTGATCAATTTCTTTATTTGCCTTATCAAAGTCAGGTTTAAGTTTTGCTCTTTTTGCTTGTACACGAGGAGTTGGTAATTGACGAGCAAGGTCAACAGCTCTCATCTGTACATCTTCAAAGCCTTTAACCATCGTTCTGAATTCACCTTTAGCTTTTTGACGATCATCCATTGAAACGAGAGGCTTTTCAACTAGCTCTTTACATTTTTCAAGCGCAGCTTTAGCCTTTTTCCACTCGGCCTGCATAAAGTATCCATAGCCTTTAATTAGGTTGGCTTCAGGAACAAGGTAAGAATTTGGGTATTTGTTGATGATTTCATCAGCAAGACCAAGGGCTTTATCTGCTTTACGAGATTTGATTAGAGACCAAGCAAGTGCCATTAAAGCTTCATCACGAGCATGTGAATCAGATTGAATAATATCTTTGTACATGCCGGCGGCTTCTACATAACGTGGAGGCTCGGATGAGAAAAAGATGTGTCCCAATTTTACTTTAGCTGACTCAAGTAAATCTTGTTCAGATTGATTTGAGGGAGCGTAGTTAACAATATCTTGGAACGCAGCTTCAGCACGTTCCATCTCTTCTTTTTTAGAATATATAATACCCATTGTAAAGCGAGCGTATACATAGTTAGCATTACCAGGAAGGATTGGTTCGAGAAGAACTAAGGCGGCATCATTTTCTTTTTGATTGAATTTAATTTGTCCTGCAATATAGTCAGCATCAGCTTTCACATCAGTTTCACCATATTTTGTCACAATTTCTTGATATTTAGTAAGCGCTTCTGCAAACTTTCCCTCTTTGTAGTCAATGTTCATCTGTTGATAAGCATATTTAGCTTGTTGCTCAGAATGAGGGTATTTTACAGCAGCCATTTTGTAAACATATCGTGCGGCTTTATGCATACGCATATTTTCAAACGATTTGCCTTTGTAGTATGCAGCTTGATCTACTAAGTGGAATGCTGGGTACTTCGTCATCACTTTACCAAAAGCATATGATGCTTCTAGGAAACGACGCTGTAAGTATAAACGCATAGCAGCGCGGTAGTCATTTTCAGGCTCAATTTTAAGTCTTTTGTATCGACGTAATCCAATTGACTCTTCTCGAGTAGGACCAAATCGAGCAGAAATCTTAGTTGACCAAATGAATCCACGGTTTTTTGACTCAATAATATCATCATGTGACATTTCCAAATCAAGTTCAAGGTACTTGAGGAAATTAATATCTTTAACGTTGACTGTTGCACCTAATACTGGATAACCTTCTTTAGTAAGGCGAAGGCGAACGCCTATATTATATGACAAGTAGTATGTTAATGTAAAAGATGTTTCCCAACGTTCAGCCAGGGTAGTTGTTCCACCTTCAGAAGCTTCATGAGTAATATCAACAAATGACAACTCAGCTTTAGCTTCTAAAAAACGATTCAACCCCCGGTAAAAAGCAGAGACATTCAGATTACGTGGAATACCATAAGTATTATCATCATTTACACCTTGAATAACAGGGCTTAGACTTGTACTGCTAGAGTCAGTAGAAATCCTTGGCTGTAAAGCATTCTGAATTGTTACACCTAGTTGTAAAAAACCAAGTTTCGAAGTCATAAATGGATTCCAACTAACACCAAGATCGATACCAAAGGCTAGTTGCTTGTTTAAGTCAAACTGATTTATGTGTAAAACAGATAAATCAATACCAAGTGCAAGAGCATGAACCATACGATAACCGTATCCAAACATGTATGCATTTTCAAGGTATGAATCACCTGATTCGACTTCAGCACCATTCTCAAACCACGCTACACTATAAGAGTGGTTATAGTCATAAGGCACAGTCAGAGCGATAAACTCTTGACCAGCTTCACCAGAAATAGTGCTATACAAACCTGCAGTAGCTTCTAGTTGATCAGCCTCTACAATAGAAGCTGGGTTAACGTACATCGCATTATTTTCACCGAACTCACCAAACCAATCGTTTTGCTGGTACTTGTGAGGACTGTATGCAGCCCCCCCAAATGATAGTGAGGTCATTAGCGCTCCCATAAGGGATGCCTTCATAGCATTTTGTTTTAAAAATCTGATAAACATTCCGATTTATCTCCCTTACTTCGTTCTCTGGAATTCAATACGTCTGTTTTTACTACGACCATCGGCCGTTTTATTAGTTGCAATCGGAGCAGCTTCGCCCTTACCTTGGGTAGACAAGCGACTATCGGCAATACCATTTTCAACTAACCATAATTTAACAGAGTTTGCACGAGCTTTTGAGAGGTCTTTATTTTTGTTTTTAGAACCACGGCTATCTGTATGACCCGAAATCAAGAATTCAGTCTCCGGGAAAGCTTCAATTTGATCAAGAACACCCATAAGCGCAACCCTTGAGTCAGTTGTAATTTCAGCAGAACCAGATTTGAAGTTAATTCCATCTAAGATAAATGTCTTTTTAGGAGGTTCAGGCTTAGTGTCTGGACAACCATCTTCGTCTTTAAAACCATTCATCGTTTCGGCTTGTAAAGGACACTTATCTTTTTCGTCATAAATTTTATCGCCATCATTATCTAAATCTGGACATCCGTCGTTATCTTCAAAGCCATCACGGTCTTCTTTTTCGTCTTCACATTTATCAAGAGCATCCTCAACGCCGTCACCATCATTATCAAGTTCAGGACAGCCGTCTTCATCCTCGTAATCATCAAGATCTTCTGGTTGAGTAGGGCAGGCATCTTCAGAGTCAGGAACACCATCTTTATCTTGGTCACCTTCAGTCTTAGACTTAGTATCTCTCTCAAGAAGTCCAATATTTGCTCGTTTTTTACCACGTTTCACAAGCGGGGATTTAGAAGCAATGAATAGATTTGGTTTTGAAAGAGATGGGTTGATAAATTTTGGATCCACCGAAAGATTTGTTCTATCAACTTTAATGAACTTGTTATACGGATAATAGTTATTAAAAATATCGTTAAATTGAACCTTTGTTTGACCAGCAGCTGGGTCAGCGTATACACCGTAGAAATGATTATCTAATACAATATTATTTCTCACAATAATATTTGTAGGCCCTTTTAGGGTTATACCGCTGAATCCATTACGAGTGATAACATTGTGCTCAATTTTAGAATCAAGTGACTTTGCACCCCAGGCTAAGATACCCGACCAACGATTACCATAGATGACATTGTTTCTTACATGGGGCAGAGAAATGAATGCAGCAAGCCCCGTCGCATGATTGTCAATAATCCAATTATGGTGAATGTAAGGAGCTGCATTTTCACACAGTATCCCTTCTCGACCATTTCGAATAGTGAAATGTGAAATTTCACCTCCTGAAGTTCCGTTAACAGTTGGTCCTTTACGAGATCCATCTATAATAGTACTTAAGGGGTCTTCTCCCTTTAGTACTACTCCCATCACTAGGGTAATGTTCTCATAGTATACACCTCTCTTCACTAGGATGGTATCGCCTGCATCTGCATTGCCTAGTGCGTCATTGATTGTTTTAAAATCTCCAGGAACATTAATGTTTCTAGTATACGCTGTTAGCGCACAGATCATCACAATCAAAACTACTTTAAGTTTCGTCATTGACATATAACCCAATTTCTCCAGTTAGAATTAGAAATTCAGTTGGTACGAAAGCATAGCCCCCGTGATTCTCACCGAATATATCTTCTAAATTTCGTTAAGTCAAACCTTTTTTAAAATAAAAACTCATATTCTAATTTTATTTCATCTTCAATTATCATTATTGCTTTACTTATTGGTCATAATGCCTTTTGAAGGATTTGTGGGAAAACTTTACTTTCTACTTGAATTTACAATTAAAATAGTTTTATAATTAAGTAGGTTAATAATTAAGGGGCAGCTTTGAACATTTCTATTGAGGAATTTCTTGAGTTTTCAAGAGGCTATATGGATAGTTTTAGCAGTTCCCTTGAATTGAGTATCAACAAGCTCTTTGATGTTCCATTTAAAGCGACTAATAATCATGTTGCTAATACTAGATTCCCACAAAGTTACAACTGTATCATTGAAGTTCCATTTATGGGAGAAATTTCAGGTGGCTTCTTAATTGAAATTGTCGAAGAAGAGTGGAAAGAGCAATTCTTTTTATCTTTTGAGCTTAAAGACTCTGACATGTTTAGATCTGCTCTCAAAGAGTTATTAAATGTTGCATCCTCAATTTCTCTTGAAAGCCTTCGAGTAAAAAATCCAAATCTTAATATTCTTTGTCCTCGAATTATATTTGGTAAATTATATTGCCCTGAACATCGATTTATCAGTTCGACACTAGTTTCTGATAAATTCAGCCCTATCCATTGCCACATTTATTTCAACGATATTATACCTGGAGTTATGTAAGATATGAAAACCATGATTGTAGACGACTCGCTTATTATTTGTTCTCAGTTGAGTCAATTTATCAAAGAAGACCTTGGCTACGATGTCGTCGCTACCTGCAACGATGGTCTAGAAGCTATAGAAACCTTCATTAAACTTAAGCCTGAATTTATCACCTTAGATATCACGATGCCCAACATGAATGGTCTAGACACCTTAGATCAAATATTGACTATCGCACCGAAAACCAAGGTGGTGATGATTTCTGCTTTACAGAACAATAAACTCATCTTAGATGCGCTTGAAAAAGGTGCTAAAGGCTACATTTCAAAGCCCTTGGAAATGAGTTCTGAAAGTTTCAAAGAACAATTCAAACAAGACATTATAGAAGCTTTAGATAATTATTAACCTTCTTTAATGTGTTATAAAAGAAAGGCCTCGATTAATGAGGCTTTTTTAATAACTTTTTTTCCCAAACATAGAGCAGGAATAACAAAAACACTAGGCCTCTATGGGCTTTCCTCTTCGGTCTTCACTTCTTGGATGTATACTCGCAGATCTTGACAAACAGATTTGACATTCTGCAGTACTTTGCGGGCTCGAGTCCCAGCAGACTTATTGCCACGCTCAAATTTTTGATATTCTGATTTTAGTAATTCAATCTCTGCTTCTAACTTTTCAAGAGTCATTTACATCTCCTTAGCTCTACAACAAAATGTTCTAATATTTGCTTAAATTAAATAATTATTTGGTCTTAATGAAACCTCTTTCAAATAAATCTTTGAATTCTGTTAGTTTTTTAGGGTTAAATGCACCTTTAATCAAGTATTTCCCATAATCAGTGCCCGCCTCTTGCCAAAAAACGCCCGAATTATCCACATACAGTTGCAGTTCTTGAGAAATAATTCTTAGGCTTTTTTTGAACTCTTCTGTATTATGCTCAATTAAATAAACCCTGTAAAAAAACTTTTTGAACTGATATTGTTGAGAATAAACCCATATATTCTTTTTTATTTCAGATACAGTTTGAGAAGAGGGTATTAAATTTTGGAAAGGCATTATTTGTAAAGAATAATGATCAGTATCCTTTTTAAAATCAAGTGTTGATTTCAATTTGTTAATAAATTCAGACGATATAACTCTTTCTGGACGACCATCAATGATTAACTGAAACTTCCCCATCCATATTGACTTTAATTCTTTAAGTTGACTCGTACTTTGATGAGAAGCTAACGATATTTTTGAATTTTTAAATCCGACAAAATAAACGGCGACTTCATCATAGCTGAGAACATACTTTTTATACTGACAGCTTTTAATATCTTCAGGTAAACCAAGCTTAAGGCAGTATCTAAGACTATCTGACACCAAAATCGGCATATTTACAAGCTGATTGCCCGGTTGATTATCGGATTTGTTTGACACTTTTTTGTTTTCACATGCAACAAAAAAGAGACACATAAAACTACCTATCAATAAAGATTTATTCAAACTCATTTATAGTATAACTTTCAATTTTTTCAGCGACCATTAACGGGTTACTTGGGTTTAACCTCTTACAAAGTCTCGTATAATACTTTATTTTACCGTGAGTATCTTCACTAAAGAAAAACTGCGCCCAGGGACTCTTTTTAAAGAACTCATAACTTGCTACATCCAATGTAACAAGGTCAATTGGTTGAAAAGAAAAATTTTGTGGCCAAAACAAGCACATATATTGCCATAGCCTCCTAGACTTCACTTTAAGCGTTGAGTGTCCACCGAAGTAAAAAATTTCTTGCGAAATAGCTTGCACAAATTCCTCAGAGGATAGTAGACTATACCAATTCGGGGATTTTCTTATAAACTCACCAACACTCCAGAAAATACCGCATACTTGTTGATTCAAGCTATACCCTTTCGGTATTTCAGCCTGTCTAAGGATAGTAAAAATATCATTTTGAAATAAAACTGGCAGCTTCCAAAACTCCTTTTGAGTAGCCTTAAGAACATCCAAAAACCTAATCACCTCATCCCAACTCCACTCTTGATACAAATTACAAGCTAATAAAAGGTAATTTGCAGATTCTTGATCAAACTGAGATGAAATGACTCCTGATTTTATCAATAGATGAACATCAGGCTTTACATTAGTGAGCCACTCTTTGACCTCATTTTCAGTCCACTGCATCATTTAAAGCAAGCTTTGACCCATTAAAACAGCTTTATTTTGGTGATTTGAAAACAAATTTGGATATTTTTCTCTATAACTTTTATCGAGAATTATTACAACTGTTGAACCCAATTCAAAACATCCAAGCTCCACTGATTTCTCAACTCGAATAGGTTTCTGAGGCTTCCAATGCCATGGTTCGCTTTGGCGACTTTTCATTTTAGATGTATTACACAAGATGTCATTAGTATAGCTTAAACTTATTTTTCCAACATTTGTTGCACCGACTTTGCATAAAGCTGAAAGTTTATTGTCTTGGCCTTTAATTATAGACGTAACTCGCTCATTCACACAAAAGACTTTTTCAATATGCTCAACACTCCACTCATTTACTGGCCACAAAGTACCAGGAACATAGATTGCCTCAACAATTTCACCTTCAACAGCTGTGTGGATTCGATGGTAATTAAATGGGGATAGATAAATTGTGGCCCACATCCCACCTTCGAAGGATTTAGCCAGCTCAGTATCACCTAAAAGAGCCCCTAGGCTATATGTTTTACCCTTAGCTTGAATGATTTCGAGACTAACATCATCAAATACACCGCATTGACTTAAAACACCATCTGTAGGTGAAACCACTTCATCCTCAGCAATTTCCCTTGCATCAGGCTTGAGCCTCCGAGTAAACATATCCTGCAAATTGTTGTATTCACCAAGGCTTCTTTCAGATTCATCTAAGTTCAACTTAAATATATTATAAAAGACAGTTTTAAATAGTGGCGCCCAGATTGGGAGACGTGACGATGCGAGTATTCCAAAGACTTGACTAATGAAGTTCTTGGGCAGTAATTCAAATATTATTTTTTTCATAAGTCAAAGTTAAAAAAAAAAGCCATAAAAAAAAGACCATCTAAAAGATGGTCTTTAATGCGGTCGGACGGACTCGAACCGTCACGGGCAAATTTCGCCCACCAGCCCCTCAAGCTGGCGTGTCTACCAATTCCACCACGACCGCTAAACCATGATGTTCAAAAAATTAAATACTGCCACCAAGGCCAACAGGAACAACACCCTTTGGCACTGTAGGGTTGGCCACTGCAGGAGCGACTTGCATTGCTGGAACCACAGGATCACTTGGAGGATTGAGGGCAGGCACTGAAGCGGGAGCAAGCACCGAACTAAGTTCTTTACGCGCATCACCTAATTTAGAGTCAACCTTCTGAGTAGTCCCCTGAGAAACTACATAGTTGATCCCAAGAATAACAACCATAAACATAATGGCGACCCACTGTGTAAGCTTTGAAATTGCAGAAGCGGCACCTGTTCCTGAAAAAGCGGCATTTGATGCACCACCAGTTAAGGCACCTGCTAAACCACCACCTTTGTCATTCTGGACAAGGACGAGCAATACAAGAAATACACATAAAAAAACGTGTGTAGCAATTAATATCCAAAATAAATCCATGGAATCACCCTTCTAGGCTTGAACTTTTTGAGCGGCAGTAATAATACCTATAAAAGTTTCGGCTTGCAAGGCTGCACCGCCAATTAATCCACCATCGATATCATTTTGTCCAAGTAAACCCTCTGCATTTGCTGGTTTCATAGATCCACCATACTGAATTGTTAACTCTGAAGACACAGCAACACCATAAAGGTCTGCGAGTACTGAACGACAAAAAGCCTGAGTCTCTTGTGCTTGCTCATCAGAAGCCGTAACACCTGTCCCGATTGCCCAAACTGGCTCATAAGCAACAATTGTCTTAGCGGTATCGTCAGCGCTTATTCCAGCGTATGCACCTTGAATTTGAGTGCGAAGAACTGATTCAAGTTTTCCACCTTCACGCTCAGCTAAAGTTTCACCGATACATACAATTGGAGTTAGACCAGCTGAAAGAACTTTAACAGTTTTTTTATTTACAGTGACATCTGTTTCGCCAAAGAATTGACGTTGTTCAGAATGGCCAAGAATAACATATTCGGCGCCAGCTTCTTTAACTTGCTCAACAGAAACTTTACCGGTATATGCCCCAGCATCTTCAAAATGAACGTCTTGAACTGCTACTTTAACATTTGAACCTTTTAAAACATCAGCAACTTTAGCTGTTGCAAGGTATGTTGGAGTCACGATAATTCCAACATTCTCAATTCCAGCAGCAGCTGTTTTGATTTCCTCAGCAAGCTGCACAGACTCAGCAACTGTTTTGTTCATTTTCCAGTTACCAGCAATAATATATTTAGGCATTATTTTTCCTTTAAAAATGGCCCCACGCTTTGTGGAAACCATATTGATAATTAATTTAAAATTTAGACTTCTGTAAGAGCTTCAACGCCAGGGAGTTTTTTGCCTTCTAAGAATTCTAGAGAAGCTCCACCACCAGTTGAAACGTGTGATACTTTGTCCTCAAGCCCAGCTTTTTCAATAGCTGAAGCTGAATCACCACCACCAATAATAGTGATTGCACCATTTTTAGTCGCTTCTACTAGAGCATCGGCTACAGCAAAAGTACCAGTAGCACATTCAGGTAGCTCAAAAATACCCATTGGGCCATTCCAAACAACCGTGCCAGCAGATTTTACAATATCACAAAAAGTTTTGATTGAATCAGGACCGATATCACAACCCTCTTTGTCCATAGGAATTTTATCGAATTGAGCTATTTCAACAGGGCCGTCTACACAACGGTCTTTAAAGTTTAAATGGTCTGGATCAAGTATAGTGCAATCAGTTGGTAAAACTAGTTTTCCATCGGCTTGCTTCATTAGTTCAAGCGCAAGAGGCATTTTATCGTCTTCGCAAAGTGATTTACCAATTTCGTGTCCTTGGGCTTTGTAAAAAGTGTATGCCATGCCACCACCAATGATAATGTTATCAACTTTTGGTAGTAGTGCATCAACTACATCAATTTTTCCTGAGATTTTAGCTCCACCAATAATGGAAATAAAGGGGCGCTTAGGTTCATCTAAAGCACCACCAAGGAAATCAAGCTCTTTTTTAATGAGATATCCACATGCACATTGTTCAATAAATGCAGTTATACCCGCTGTTGATGCATGTGCTCTATGAGCAGTTCCAAAGGCATCATTTACATAGACATCAGCAAGACTAGCAAGTTGCTCAGCAAAGCCTTCATCGTTTTCAGTTTCTTCAGGGTGGAAACGTAGATTTTCAAGTAGTAACACTTCACCTTCACTAAGAGCAGCAACAGCCGACTCTGCTTCAACACCAACACATTGATTAACGAATTTTACTTCACTACCTAGGATTTCACCCAAACGAGTAGCAACAGGAGCAAGGCTCAACGTGTCAACTACTTGACCTTTGGGACGACCCAGATGAGACATAAGAATAACTTTTGCACCCTTATCTTTGAGAAATTTAACAGTAGGTAGAGAAGCAACTAGACGCTTGTCTGAGTCTACTTTACCTTCTTTAAGAGGCACATTATAATCCACACGAACGATGACTTTTTTTCCAGCGACATCTAGATCTTCAATAAATAATTTAGCCATGGTAATCCTTAATTTGAGTTTTTAAAATTTCAAATACTTAGAAACAAAAAAATGGCCTGGAAAGTCCAGACCATTTTCGATAGTTCTATTACTTCGAGATATGTTCGATTAGGTCTACTACTTTGTTAGAGTATCCCCATTCATTATCGTACCAAGTAACTAGTTTGACGAAGTTATCGTTAAGAGAGATTCCTGCACCTGCATCAAAAATTGATGTACGTGAGTCACCAATGAAGTCATTGGAAACTACTTGATCTTCAGTGTAACCAAGGATTCCAGCCATTTCGCCTTCAGAAGCTTTTTTGATAACAGCTTTGATCTCGTCGTAAGAAGCACCTTTTTCTATACGTACAGTAAGATCCACTACAGAAACGTCTGGAGTTGGAACACGGAATGCCATACCAGTTAGTTTTCCGTTAAGAGCAGGAATTACTTTCCCGACTGCTTTAGCAGCACCAGTACCTGATGGAATAATGTTTTGTCCAGCACCACGTCCGCCACGCCAATCTTTAACAGAAGGGCCATCTACAGTTTTTTGAGTAGCTGTAGTTGCGTGTACTGTAGTCATAAGACCTTCAATGATACCGAAGTTGTCATTGATTACTTTTGCGAGAGGAGCAAGACAGTTAGTTGTACATGAAGCGTTAGAAACAATTGTTTCACCCTTGTACTCTGCGTGATTAACGCCCATGACAAACATTGGGGTATCATCTTTAGATGGAGCAGAAAGTACTACTTTTTTAGCGCCAGCATCAATATGAGCTTGAGCTGTTTCTTTTGTAAGGAAAAGTCCTGTTGATTCAACAACAACTTCTGCTTCAACTGCAGACCATTTAAGGTCAGCTGGGTTACGCTCTGCAGTAACGCGGATTGTTTTGCCGTTAACAACGAGGTTTCCGCCTTCAACAGCTACTTCACCTTTGAAAAGACCGTGAGTTGAGTCATATTTAAGCATGTATGCCATGTAGTCAACGTCGATAAGATCATTAATGCCTACAACTTCAACATTATTATTTGCAACTGCTGCGCGGAAAACAAGGCGTCCGATACGTCCAAAACCATTTATGCCGATTTTAATTGCCATTTTTGGCTCCCTTTTCATTTGTTTTATAAAACTTTTGATTTGATTTTCGCGTATTAATCTAATAAGTTGTTCCCACTAATTCAACGATTTCATTGATAAAGATGTTTCATGTAAGTCATATTGTCCAAACAAGATTACGTAAAGATTTGTAAATTAGCTGATATACTTATGATTTCACCCATATCCCTTGGGTAACTTACTCTGAAGACCCGCATGGAGATACTTGAAAATGAACTCTTTCCACCTACTTATTTCATTTGCCATTTTGATTCTTGCTTCATGCGCAAATCCAAACCAAAAAGCATCTTTAGATGTTAACCCAAGCGATAATCAATTCAATGAATACAAATCGTCCAGTCCCAACCGTGCGATTCAACGCTACCCCTTTAAAGTTACTGATAATCAAGTACAATTCACTTTATCTTTAGATTCAGAATGGGATTTCATCCCTGATTCAACAGGCTTACACCCTGAACTTCTCACTTTTGACCATAAATCACTGCCTTTTCAATTCTCCTTAAAATATACATCGCACTCTAAAGGAGAAAGAAATACCTCCGTTGACAAATCCAGGGAAGAGCAATCTTCTTGGGAAAACGCTCTTCCAGAAGTCGAATTCACTAATCGAAGTGTTGTTTCTATTTCTAAAATCAAAGGAAATCTTTGGGAAATTAAAGGAAAGTCAAAAAATGGACAGCTCTATAACAAAGGTTGGGTTGGACTTGGTGAACGTTTTTATTATCAACTAGAGCTAAATTCTCGAATGAATGATGTAGATATTGCCCAAGCAAATAAGCTTTGGGAGTCAATTATATCAGGTTTTGAATATAAAGGCGCTCTAGAATCGCTAAAAAAATCTCTGCCAAAGCCTATCGACTCTCCTGATGTACTTTTCTCCCCCACTGGCATTAAATTTGAATTCACAGATGTCAATTGGCTCAAACTCCAAGATCATTCTCAATTACTGACTCCTGCTCAAAATGCATGGATATCAAAAGATGATTCTGTACTCGTGACTCTTTATTCAACTCACTCCCCCAGCTCAAATCTAAACACGCAAGATGTTTTACTCTCTTATCTAATGAGTCATGGCCTTGACGCCACTAATCCCAAAATCAGACAAAAGTACCTGAGTTCTAAAAAAGATCACGAAATAATATCAATTGTTTTTGAAGATTCTGACAATCGGAACTCATCCACTTTAAAAGCCACATTTACCCGTCAAGGCAATAAGTTTGCTATGCTAAGCATGATGGGTAGCAAGGTCCGCTTGGAAAATTATCTCACGAAACCTTTTTACAAAGAACTCAACTGGACTGCGCAAGATGAATCGATAAACACTTCAATTGCTACAGCTGCTCTCTTGAATCAAATTGGTCTTTTAAAACTCACATCTAACCAACCACTTTTAGCTCTTAATTTCTTTGAAAAAGCAAATACTGCAGACCCTTCTAAGGCTTTATATTTAATGAATTGTGGCTTCATTTATCAGCTTAAAAATTTGCATGCCCCTGGTTCAAAACGATTTGAAAAACAATTTGAATTGGTTAAATCTCATGGTAAACTACTTTGGATTATGGGAGAGTTATACGAGGAAATGTCACAATATGACCAAGCCCTTGATTTGTATTTGTTAGCCATAAGATTCTACCCTCTTGATGAAGAACTGGTTATTAACCTTTCTGATGCATACTGGGGTGTTGGCTACAAAGGGATGAGCTTGCGCGTTGTCTATGATTTATTTAAAAAACAGCCATCAAAGAGATTAGGTATATACTATGCTAAAACCTTATTAGGCCTTGAAAGAACAGCAGATGCGATAGATGTTTTATATAGCCTTAAACGTACATTTGGTTTAAATCAAGAATTAGGTCATACTCTTTTGAAGGGGCTCCTAATTATGGAAAGATATGAAGAAGCACTGACAATCCAGTCGCAACTTGTTTCTTTGAATGGCCACGATGACATTACTTGGTTTGCTAAGGGGAAGTCTGAATTTTATTTAAAACAATTTAAAAATGCTGAAAAATCGCTCCGAAGCTCTCTGAAATTAGATCGTTCAAACGATGAAGCAGCAAGCTTACTTGCTGCAAGTGAAGCTTTTTTAGGAAAAGGAAAATCTAAAGCGTTATCAAAAAAACTCAAACCTGCCTTCAAACCAAAATCAATTAAAAAATCAATACATAAAGATTGGTCAAACAATATTTCTCAAGGAGCAAGAATTCACCTTGCGCGGGAAGTTTTGAGTTTTAAAAAAGGATCCCATTGGACTAATAGTCAGGAACTTCTAATTGAAATTTTAGATTCATCAGGTGTTGCCCGGTATCAAGAGATTAATGACCCATTTATCCCCGGCTATGATCGTCTTTACATGAATTTCATTATAGTCTATGACTCCGAATTAAATCTCAAGTGGAAAGGGGCAATAAAAGACTTTTATGTTACAACAGAGCTTGGGGCAGAAATTTCTAAACAAACTCAACTAGCTCATTTCCCAGTTAAAGACCTGGAGGAAGGTGATTTTATTCACTTACAATTGACTAGAAAATCGATCGACAAAGCCCTGCATTTACCTTATAAGAATCACATAGCAAGTAGAGATATCCAAACTGCAAAAGATGTTTTTGAACTCCACAATCCGCCCTCAAATCTCCGTGTAGAAGATTATGGTCTTTCTGAACTCAGTGAAAAAGACAATAAAATGATTTGGACTTTTGAATTCCCACCAACGACTCAATATGAGGCATTAATGCCATCAATCAGAGATATAGCAAGTGGCATAACACTAGCTGAAAACCGCAGTTGGGAATCTATAGGACGTGAATATGAAAACCTACTAAAACATCAGTATTCAAATTCTATTACTGTTAAAGAAAAAGCCTATGAATTAAGAGGTAATAAGCATGATCCACAAATTATCGTTGACTCGACAATTAACTGGATACGGAGATACATTAAATATAAAAACACTGGATTTGGTGGAAGTTCTTTGATTCCCGCTAAGTCATCTGAGACTTTATCCCGTTTTCAAGGTGATTGTAAAGACCAAAGCCTCTTGTTAAAAGAAATTCTAGCAGTATTTAATCTTAAATCATACCTCACTCTCATACACCTAAAAGAGCCTGTCTCAGTCGGAATGCCAACCATCCAACAGTTTAACCATATGATACTATACATCCCCCCCGGACAAGGCATCAGAGAGCAATATGTTGATCTGACTGAAACGATTGGAACTGATCGAATAATCCCATATCATCTTGAAGGCCGTAATGCTTTATTGATTGATGGTTCCAAATCAAAAATGATTACTACGCCCATTTTAACTAATTCAAAAGAACATCATGCTGACTTTAACCATCAATATTTCTTAAATGAAGATGGCTCTCTTGAAATCAAAGATGAAATTACTTTAGACGGAAAATTTGGTGCCTTATTTCGAGAAAAACTTTTTGGTTTTACTCAATCACAAATGAGAGAATATCTCAGAAGATGGTTCTCATTAGAAGTGCCAAACATTCAAGTTCAAAGTGTTGAGCTTACAAATTTGGAGGAGTACACGAAGCCATTTAAAATCAAAATCTTCCTAAGAAGCGATGACTATTGGAATCCTGCCCGTAAAGATGTTGTAATCCTTCCTAATATTTGGGAAGCAACCTTGATGCGACTTCCACAAAATGCAAATAGATTACACCCGATTAGAATTCCTGATGAAATGACTTTCAAGTCACATGCAAAAATGAAGTCACCCAAAGACTTCCTTATTCGTTACCCTAAAACTAGACAAACTCTTCCTGAAAAAACTCACTACACTGAGTACGAAAATCAAGCTGAACAAAATGAAAACTATTTTGCTTATTCTACACATTGGAAAACTTATTCAGCCTATGCTGACCCTTCCGAATATCCGGAAATCCGAAATGAATGGAATAACATTCTTAATGAAACATTAATAGAAATACAATTAGAGAAATAACATGAAATTTGATTTTGACAACAAATTGTGGATTCCTGGTTGGACTCCAATTTTATCAGGAGCAAAGCTTCTTTTAAAGAATAGGCACCTTTGGAAGTATTGTTGGCTCCCTATTGCCATTACCATTGTAGTGATGCTTCCTGCGATTTATTTTTTCGATGAGACTTTTGCCTTTTTTAAAAGTTTTTTACCGGACACATCCCCTAGTCCACCAGAGGTAACTGATTCAAAACTTTCCACTTTATGGTCCACAGGTTGGTACTGGTTTCTACTTGCGCTCAGCTTCTTATTAGATATCATATTATGGTTTATATTGGTTTTACTCGAGCTCATTATTGTCTATGGATTTTTGAAAGTAGTAAGTTCGCCATTTAATGATGTTTTATCTGAACATGTTGAAAAAATATCTTTGGAAGAATCTGAGGTTGGAATTGAAGCTCCCCCCATATTACGATCTCTTTACATTACTTGCTTAACAGAAGGGCAACGATTAATATTACTTATTTTATTCTTTAGTTTGTTCTATTTGTGCAGTCTGCTTATCCCAGGAATTGGCGCAATTATCTTTTTGATAGCATCCACTATTTATGCTTGTCTTTGGTTTACATATGATGCAATGGCATACTCTATGGACCGACGTGAATTAAAACTTAAGCCTCGATTAATCATGCTTTTGAAACACCCAATCGAGTCACTAAGTTTTGGCGGGATGATTTACCTCATCCTAATGATTCCCATTCTAAACTTTTTCTTGATCCCATTATTTGTGACTGGTGGAACTTTGCTCTATCTTAAAATTGATAAAGGGGTTAACGACAAGAACATAATCACTCCACCCAATGAGGTAGAGAATCTTGAAGAGATTGATGGAAGCCTATCATAGGCTTCAAAGCTAATTGACTCAAATTTCGATCAATTTCTTCATTGCCGGAATCCCAAATTAAACTTTGAAAAACCTGAATTAATACTTGATCTTCTTTTAAATCATATAATATCCAATGATGAACAAAATCAACTTCGCCTTCAGGCTGATTATTCCTTGGCTTGAGGAGTATTTTAGTTTGAAGGGGCAGCCACAAATAATCTGCCGATACTCGCTGGCGAACTTCAGCCAAAAAATCATTTAACAATTCAAGTCTTTCATAAACATAAAAACCATGGAATGGATCAATTAACTTAAGATGTTCGTTGGACCAAACTGAGCTTTGAATTTTTTTAATCAGAGTTTTATGTATTTGATCAATGGTTGAAACATCAGAGAAATCACCAATTCCTGGAGTCAATTCAAGAATAGAGTCAACTCCGAATAAAACATCTTTTTGATGGGCTCTCATAGAATTTATATGTTCAAACTCAAAATAATTTGCGCTCGCAGCATGACAAGAATCACACGGTGACAATAGCTCTAGTTCAACATTTTGAATTGGATACCAAGCAAATAGTGAGTTTTCTCGAACCTTTAAGCTTGATTTCAACCATGATGAATCAATGAGGACCACTCCACCTCGATAACTTTTAGTAATAAAGTCATATTCTTCTTCATTTAATGAATCCTGAATTTGAGGCTTTGCACACCCAATTAATATGATTAAAAGAGAAATTCCTAAAAAAATCACCCTATTTCGTTCTTTTCTTTCCAATTTCCTTACCTCAATCAGCTTGTCTATGGTGAATCGCTATTAAATTATTAAATTGCAACACATCTAAACATAATTCTTCAAAGGAATTTCAAATGGGTTTTAAATGCGGTCTTGTCGGTTTACCAAATGTAGGTAAATCCACCATTTTTAACGCAGTAACTCAAGCTGGTGCTGAAGCTGCGAACTATCCTTTCTGTACAATTGAACCCAATGTAGGTATGGTTGAAGTTCCAGATGCAAGGATGGACGAGCTTGCAAAAGTTCACCTTCCTGAAAAAATCATTCCTGCGGTAATGCAGTTTGTGGATATAGCGGGGCTTGTAGAAGGTGCATCCAAAGGCGAAGGCCTTGGCAATCAATTCCTCACGCACATTCGTGAATGTAATGCCATTCTCCACGTAGTAAGGTGTTTTGAAAACGAAGATATCGTTCACGTAAACGGAAACGTTGATCCGATACGCGATGCGGAGGTTATTGAAACTGAACTTATTTTAAAAGATCTAGAGTCTGTTGAAGCTTCTTTTACAAAAACAGAAAAACTCGCTCGTGGGAAAGATAAAGACGCTATTGATCGACTTGGGGCACTTCAAAAAATCAGGCCTCTCCTCGAAGAAGGCAAATTAGCCGCCAAAGCTGAATTAACAGAAGATGAGACAATTGGCGTCAAAGGGATGTCTCTTCTGACAATGAAACCACTTTTTTATTGTGCCAATGTTGCAGAAGAAGATTTATTGAAAGAAAACGACTATGTTCGCAAACTTCGCGCCTACGCTGAAGAGAACAACTCTGGCGTTGTCGTCATTTGTGGTAAAATTGAAGAAGAACTAGCTGAGATGGACACAGACGATAAGAAAGAGTTTCTTGATGATCTTGGCCTTGAAGAAGCAGGGCTTGACACAATTATCCGAACTGGGTACCACATTCTAGGACTTCAAACATATTTTACCGCAGGTAAAAAAGAAGTTCGCGCTTGGACGATAAACCAAGGTGACTCAGCACCTCAAGCCGCAGGTGTTATTCACACTGATTTTGAACGTGGCTTTATTCGAGCTGAAACACTAGCATTTGCTGATTTTAGAGAGCATGGTTCGTGGAATACCGCCAAAGAAAGCGGTTGTCTAAGAACTGAAGGAAAAGAATATATAGTCAAAGACGGCGATATTATGAATTTCCTGTTTAATGTTTAACCAATAACTGCAATTAATCAACTGATAAATTTAGGCTAGGCCACGATGAAATTACATCAAATTAGAGACGATTATCAAAAAGACGCTTTATTAAGAGCAACTCTAGAACCAAATCCAATTCTACAATTTGAAAAATGGTTTAGTGAAGCTGTATCCAAAGGTTGCGACAAACCCAACGCGATGGTCATCTCAACTGTTTCAGCTGATGGTCAGCCGCGTGGGCGAGTTGTACTTCTTAAAGAAACAACTAAAAATGGTTTTGTTTTTTTCACTAACTACAATTCAATTAAAGGTGAGCAAATCCAGGCCAATTCTAAAGCTAGTTTTTGTTTTTATTGGACAGAACTTGAACGTCAGGTAATCGTCGAAGGAACTCTATCTAAACTCAATAGAATTCAAAATGAAGCCTATTTTAGAAGCCGGCCTTTTGACTCTCAAATTAATGCTGTAATTTCAGCGCAAAGTCAGCTAGTAGCTACTCGCTTGAGTTTATTACAAGCAGCAGAGGAATTAAAACATACGCTAACCGAAGGTGAACTACCAGAATGCCCTCAAGAATGGGGTGGCTATATTTTGATTCCTCAACGTGTAGAGTTTTGGCAAGGTCGACCTGATCGCTTACATGATCGGTTTATATATACTCCTTCAGGTTCGTCATGGACAACTGATCGCGTAGCGCCCTAATGAATGAAGTAACAGAAGAACATAAGTCAAAAATTGAAGTCAAAAGTTTTGGTTGTTCGGCAAATTTTGGCGAAGGTGAAGTGATTAAAGGTGTTTTACGTCGCGATGGATTTGATTTATTGCAAAATACGACACCATCCAATGGCAACGCTGAACTGAACATTGAAGAAAAAGAAGATTCTCTTTTGCTTCTCAATGTATGCACCGTTAAAGGTGATTCAGGGGCACTCAAAGAGATTA
>CAWVXU010000031.1:0-27791 GCA_963934255.1 uncultured Fibrobacterales bacterium | reverse complement strand
AACTAGCAGAAAAAGGAATTACACATTCTTTTAAGCAAGAAAAATTTAAGAACAGTAAAATCCTTGTTTCTAATCAAAACTTTGGTTGTGGTTCATCACGTGAACACGCTCCTCAGTCTTTGAAAAGATGGGGAATTGATGCAATTATTGCTGAGTCATATTCTGAAATATTTTATGGAAATTGTGTCTCTCTCGCGGTTCCATGTTTTACTACTGACAATGCTACCGCCAAAAAAATCCAAGCCTTTATTGATGAGAACCCTTCTAATGAGATGAAATTATCAGTTGAAGAAAGAACGATTACCCTAGGTGACGAAATCATCACTTTGGAAATTAAAGACGGTGCTCGTGGTCAACTTCTAGATGGTTCATGGGATGCAAGATCTTCTCTTGTTGCTAACATGGATAAAATTAAAGAAGTCGCTTTAGACCTCCCTTATGTTGGTAATTACCAATAATGGATAATCAACTCTTGAAAAAATATTCTCAAGTTTACGTTCCTGGTTCATACCAAGAACGTTTTCCTGAGATTTTAAAGTCACGTCAAGAAAGACATTTAATTGAACTTTCAACAGAAGGCTTACCGTGTGTTTTTTTTGGTGTGGATCTTGAACCTGGTCAAGAAAACGTCTGGATGATGAATTCTTTGCGCATTTTTCAAGAGCCTTCCGTCTTGTGGTTAACTGGATTAAACCAAAAAGGTGTGCGCCTGGTTTTTGACCCACTTAATCCTAATAAAGAAGATCAAATAGTTCTGTTTGTGCCAGCTAAATTACCTGAACGCTTGTTTTGGGATGGTGAGATTTTAGGCTTACCTCCAAAAGAGGATTCACAATTTAATTTTTGCAAAGAAGAAATTTCTGCTTTAACTGGTATTTCAAATATTCAAGTGAACTTAGACTTCAATGAATACATTTTGAGAATACTACCTCCTAGTCGTCAGATGCTCGCATTTTATCATGACTATCGAGTGACTCTGGATGATTTTGATCTTGCTCATATCAAGGAATATTACTTTAGACCAAAATCCAAAGGTGATGAATTTGACTTGGGCTTATTTAAAGAAAAATTAGTGAATAAGACTGATCATAATTATAAAGCATATCATGAGTTAGTTAAATTTTTAAAAATAACACACAAAGAAGTAAGTATTTACCCTTGGGTACTTGAACATTATATGCTTCGCCTCCCCCTTGAAGAAGGGCAGGTCGTTGATGCTGACCTTGCCCAAGCAGTCACGCTTGAAGCCTTTCAAAATACTGTATCAGACCTCACAAGATTTAAGACCGAGCACAACCTAGCACGTTTTCTTGAATATAAGATGATGGACCAAACCACATCTGGTCTTGCTTTCCCATCTATTGTAGCTGGAGGCAAAAATGCCACCACATTACATTACCTTAAAAACGATGAAGATTTAGTTTCGGGTGATTTAATTTTGATGGATTTTGGTGCAAGAGTAGGGACTCAACACAGTGATATTTCTAGAACATTCCCAGTGAATGGAACTTATAATCCACTTCAAAAATTGCTTTACGATATTGTCTTAAATACTCAAATTTATCATCAAAACATGGTAAAGCCGGGGGCTAATTTAAATGAACTCACTTTTAAAAGTTGGAACTTCCTTGAGCAAGAGCTGAAAGAGAAATTCTTTGACTTAGGCGGACGCTCTCGACGTATTTATCATGCTGGTGGTGCTTGTGTTGACTCGCAAAATCATGAAGAATTAAGCCTTGTTAATATAGATTCAGTTATTAAACCGCATGGTATCTCTCATCTGATGGGTGAACAAGAACACGATGGTGATCCTTTTAGGTTATATGGTTCTTTACCCTTACAAGAAGGTTGGATGATCTCGAATGAGCCAGGTATTTATGGGCACTTTGAAATAGATTTAAATGGAGAATTATTCTCTGAATGGATAGGTATTCGTATAGAGGATGACTTGATATTGACTAAGGATGGGTGTCGTAATTTATCGGAAAATTTTCCACATACGACTGATGAAATTGAAACTTTGATGAAGAATAAAGGAGTCTAAGAATGGCTAAAAAAGACGAAGATGGAAGCCCAACGCTTGCTGAAATTAAATTAGACCCAAGAATTGTTTTACTAGTTGAACCAAATCCTGAACGATTAAAGATAGCGCAAGATATTTTAAAGGAAGTATTAGTTGGGTCAACTATTACATCTATAGATGATATTGATGATGCTGAAGAAGCACTTGATGAAGATAACTTTGATACCGTTATCATTGACTTCGGTATTGAGGGCGTTACTACTTCTGATTTTGTCAAAGTGGTAAATAATGCAGTTGATATTGAACTAATTTCATTTAATATTGACAATGTAGACACCAATGATGACAATAATCGTTTTAAGCTTGAACCATTGAAGAAACTTTTTGAAAAAGAAAAGATCAAAAAGACTGAAGAAGGCGATTAATGTTTTTCAAGAAAAATGAGTTGAGACAGAGTTGGGAGAATAACTATGGTTTTTTCTATTTCCAGTCTTGTCAGCTTTCTTTGATGAACTACTTTCATTCTCAATACACTCAGATTCTTGAAAAGTTGGAAATGCTGAGAGACTTACCTCTTGCTCAAGAACGTTTAGAATTGTATTCTGATCAATTGTTTAACACAACTCAGGCCATGAGTCGAGTTCATCAACAGAGTGCACAATTCTTTGACGAAGGGAACTCTTATCCGATTAATTGGAATGAGTTTGCTCAAGTTTTTCAAGATATCTCGTTTATATGGGCAGCAAGTGAAGTCACAGTTGATTTAGCAAATTCATCGAGTTCAATTGAATCCACTCGAGCATATCTATCAGCTATTGCACTTGGTTTCTCTAAAACAATCATGACCTGTGAATATAGTTGTGTTAAAATAATTGTCAATCAAGGGTTACAAATTGAGATTGGTAGTTTATCGTCAAATCCTTTTGAAAAAATCAAGGGTAGTCTTTTTGAGCAATCCTGGAAAAGTTTACTTCTCACAAACAACCTAAATTTATCAGTAACTATTCAAGACCAAACGACTCGGTTCAATTTTAAAATTATCAAGTAATTAAACCAACATGGATAATAACCAATTTAAATAAGTACAATATAAGGCATATAATATGGATCTTTTTGACTTTGAAAACGAAGGCTACTACGGCCCTTACGGAGGTACCTTTGTACCTGAGATATTGCATACTACAGTAAGTGAACTAACGAAGGAATTTCGTGCAGCCAAAAGCGACCCCTCTTTTTGGCAAGAATATCTTGAATTAATGCAAGAATATTCTGGTCGTCCGACTCCAGTGACTTATTTGAAAAACTTATCTGAACATTTGGGTGGAGCCAAAATTTATGTTAAAAGAGAAGACTTAAATCATACCGGAGCGCATAAAGCAAACAATGTGATGGGTCAAGGGTTACTGATGAAACGCATGGGTAAGACTCGTGTTATCGCTGAAACAGGTGCTGGCCAACATGGTGTAGCTACTGCTACTATGGCGGCTAAATTTGGTTTTGATTGTACTGTATACATGGGTGCAGTAGATGTTGCTAGACAACGTCCCAATGTATTTTGGATGGAAAAAATGGGCGCAAAGGTTGTTCCAGTTGAGTCCGGACAAAAAACTTTAAAAGATGCAATTAACGAATGTTTACGTGATTGGGTTGATTCACTTGAACATACTCATTATGCACTTGGAACAGCCTGTGGTTTTCATCCATTTCCAGAGATGGTTTCTTGGTTTCAAAGCATTATCGGTATCGAAGCAAGAGAACAAATTTTAAAGTCAGCAGGACGTTTACCTGACCGTGTTTATGCATGTGTTGGTGGTGGTTCTAATGCTATGGGTATATTCCAAGGCTTTTTGGACGACAAAGAAGTTGAACTTGTTGGTGTGGAAGCCGGTGGTCGATCAATGAAAATTGGTGATCATGCAGTCAGGCTGGCTAAAGGTTCAAACGCAACAATGGGAGTAACTGGCTACAAAACAATGTTTTTACAAAATGATGATGGACAAATGCAAGATACTACCTCATGTGCCGCCGGCCTTGATTATGTTGGTGTTTCTCCAATCTTGGCTCATCTAAATGATACTCGACGTGTGAGGTTTGAAGTAGCTTTAGACACAGAAGTAGTGGAAATACTTCAACTTGTGATGTCTAAGGAGGGTCTTATACCGGCACTAGAATCAACGCATGCTTTTGTACAAGCAGTTAAAGAAGCCCCAACAATGCCAAAGGACGGAGTTATTTTGATCAATCAATCTGGACGCGGTGACAAGGATATATTTACAATTGCAGATGCAATTAAAGACCCAAAGTGGGAGGAGTTTATTGCTTCTAAACATCTTCAATATTCCGGAGGTAAATAATGTCTCTAGCTCAAGTAGTAAAGACGGCTCAAAGAGAGAAGGGGATCGCGCTCATGACTCACATCATTGTGGGTTATCCAAATATAGAAGCCAATTGGGATATACTTGAAGGCTTTGAAATGGCGGGGGTTGATGTTGTAGAGTTACAATTCCCATTTTCTGAACCCATAGCTGACGGGCCTTTGTTTGCAAAGGCTAATCAAACGGCTATTGACCAAGGAACGACCATTTCTCAATGTTTTGAAATAATGAAAGAAATTACGGATAAGTATTCATTCAAGGTTGTTGTGGTTGCATATTATAATACAGCTTTTAAAGCAGGCGAAGAGAATTTTTGTCAATTATTAAGTCAAGCCGGCGCTAGTGGTATGATTATCCCTGATCTACCAATTGAAGAAGCATCTCTATTTCAAGAAATGGCAGTTAAATATAATCTCAGTTGGATTCCTCTAGTTGCTCCTACAAATTCTCTTGAACGCCTCAAAGAAATTTCTGCATCTGTTAAAAACGAAACTTCTTTTGTTTATGCTGTTGCGCGTAAAGGTGTCACTGGACGAGAAACCACTTTTGAAGATCTAAATGTTGAGTATTTTGATCATCTCCAAGAAGCATTTAAAATGCCAATTGGAATTGGCTTTGGTATTAGTAAACCGGAGCATATAGAAATGTTAAGAGGTAAGGTTTCCTTGGCTGTTATTGGAACAGCAGTACTAAAAGAATATGAAGTTAACGGCCAAAGTGGAGTAGTACACTTACTTCAATCATTAAGATAATACAGTCAATAAAAATGCCCTCTTCAAGTTGAAAAGGGCATTTTGAATTTTAAATCAAATATTCAATTCATTTACGTTTGAATATATTCCAAATAAAATCATTTGATTTACTATTGCCCATAGACCAAAAAATTGGCCCTAATAAAATAACATCTCGAACCAAGGTGACATAAGCACCCTTTTTATCTTGAGCACCTTCAAGCGCAAAGCATCCACAAGTAATTCCTAAATCTCTTATAAGTGCCTGTCCGATTGCCACAATAAACATAATCATCATGATTGCTAAAATGCGCATATTCCATTTATTGTATGGGCCAACAATTACCAAGACACCTATGATTAATTCTGCTGGAGCAAGTATTAAAGTAAATAAGTTGACAGCAAAGCTGGGTAAGAATTGATATTGTGCAATTAAATTAGAAAAGTCCTCAGGCTGAGTTATTTTGTGCCATGAGGCGATGATAAACATGGCGCCTAATCCTAGACGAAAACAAAGTTCAAAAAAAATTTTTGATTGAGATGGGTTAATCTTGATTGAGGTTGACATGAGAGCAGCTGATATAAATATTTCCAAAAGAGCTACCATCCAATCATATTCATAGTATTCCCAATTGAGGCGCTGGATTGTTAGATATGTTAATGCACCTTCTGGATCCATAAACCCATATGACATTTCACAAATTGATGCAGCAACAAGAGTCAGGCATAAAAGCCAAAGCAAATAAGATATATATTTATTCATTATTTACTCTCTTTCAGCTCAGGTGGCTTCTCAAGTATTTTTGGAGATCCAAACCACTCAAGTGAATTCTCTAATCGAATATTATTGATGATACCGATGAGCAGTGCTAAAACAAAAACACTGACGTAATATTTGTATTCAAATTTCATTCTGTCTCTTTTTGTTTTAATTTCTGTAAATTATGTGAATCATCCCGAGCTTTTTCTCGTAAGTTTACATCCTGGTCTGTTTCATCAATAATATCTTCACCAATAACCTCTTCAAGTAAATCTTCTAAACTGACTAAGCCAGCTATTCCGCCGTATTCATCAACAACGATCTTAACATGAGTTCGTTGGGTAAGAAATTTTGTTAATAGTGTATCTAGTCTCATTGATTCAGGAATAAACTCAACAGGTCGAATAAGTTCTTTTATGTCGACAGCACCTTTGCCTTCCGCAAATGCCTTATAAATATCTTGTAACAAAACTATACCGATAATATTCTCTCGTTCACTTTCAAAAACTGGAATCCTAGAGTAGGGGAGCTCTTCTGTAGAATGAAGAACGCTTTCAATAGTATGATTACAATTAAGAGATTTAACTATTGTACGTGGAGTCATCACCTTTCTTACACTATGAGTATCAAGCTCTAAGATGTGTTGAATTACATTTCTTTGACGACAATCAATAGAACCTTCTTCTGCTGATAAATTCGCGATTGATGAGAGTTCGGCAGCTGAGTATTCCGCTAAACTATCATCTTTTTTTGTGAAAATTGAGGTGACTGCTCTTGCAAGCCAAATCAGTCCGACTAATCTAAATACTTGGGTAATAACAAAAAATGGATACGCCAAAAATGGAGCCATTTTACGATTATAATGCACTCCAAGAGTTTTGGGTATAAGTTCAGCAAAGACCAAAATTAAGGCCGTCATGATCAACGGAAAGAATGAAAGAAAAGTTTGATGGTCTTTAAATAATTCTAAGGAAACTGAGCCCGCTTTATAAACACCATAGGTATTTGCGAGAGTGTTAAGTATTAAAATAGAGGCGATATAATCTTGCATCTCATCACGGATTTTACTTAGATAAAGACCACTTTTATGTCCCTCATTTTTGAGTTTTTCAACATACCCCATGGGTATCGAATAAAAGGCTGCTTCTGAAATAGAGCAAAAGAATGAAGTACCTACCGCAAGGCCTACAGAGATACAGAGCTGAATAATTAAGGTGTTGTGATCCATGTTTTAAATTTAATTAACTCCACTTAACCAAGGTGAAAAAGCCCAATAATGACTGTTTAATAATGTCGTAGATAAATCTATATAAAGTTGCCTTTGAGATTCAATTTTACTTGTTGATAAAAAGAAAGGAATATTGTTGTTCAGCCAATTTTTATCGTTGGCTGTGTAATTAATCACCCTCAAAGTTGAGTTTGAATTTATCCGAATCTGTTTTTTCATATAATTAATTGCATCATTGAGTCCGCCTTCTTCATCGGCTAGACCGTGAAGGAGAGCCTGATCTCCGGTAAATACTCGACCTTGGCCCAAACTATCAACAGTAATGGAATCGAGACCTCTGCCTGCGGCAACTTTTTTAACAAAATCCCCATAAAATTCATCAAGTCGTATTTGGATTTCATTTACTTCTTGATCTGTCCAAAGCCGGCTGGACCCCTCAGAGTCTGCAGATTGATGAGATTTCACAGTCTCAGTATTGATACCAAATTTTTTCTTCAAACCATCAAGGACAAATTTGCCACCGTAAATCCCAATAGAACCCAGGATGGATGTTTTTTCAGTGAAAATATACTGTGTTCCACAAATCAAATAGTATCCACCACTGGCTGCCACTCCGCCCACGCTCGTGACAATTGGTTTCCCCGATTCTTTAAAATTTTCAACAGCGTGATGCATTGCATCAGATGCCCAAGCAGAGCCACCTGGAGAATTTACTCGAAGTATGACACCTTTGACTTGATCATCTTGAGCCAAATGTGCGAGTTGTCTTTCGATCGTACTATGACCAATATGCTTAGCTCCATTCAGATTGTTCGCTCCAGAAGAGCCTTGGATAATACTTCCTTCAGCATAAACTACGGCAATATATTCTGTATTATAAAACGTAGGGTTCTTCACGGGTGGCACATAGAAATCAATGGCGTGAGACATACCAAAGCGCACATCATCAAAAAGTTCATCAAAGTACATAACAGTATCAATTAGATTCCTTTCCAAGGCTGAGGACTGAGTTAAATGAACTTGATTCACATGTTTTTCAAATGTAAGAGAGTCAATTCTACGACTGATTCGAATATCTTTTGAAAGTGTTTTCCAAAGACCTTGTTGAATACTTGAAATATCAGCGCGAGCTTCTTCTGATAGGGTCTTTCGTGTATAAGGCTCAACGGCAGATTTAAATTTGCCATGCCTGATAAATTGGGCTTGAACACCAAGTGTGTCAAAGAAACCTTTGTAAAGAGTGACTTCAGAACTAAAACCAAGTATTTTCAAATAACTTGCTGGATGTAAAATGACCTTGTTTGCCATTGAAGCCAAATAATATGATTTAAATTGACCATCAACTAAGAACGCATTAACCTCTTTACCACTTTTTTGAATCTTAATCAGGGCTTTTCTAATTTCTCTAAGGTTTGCCCAATTAGCAGTCATTCCATTAAATTTTAAATATACTTCATTGATTAAAGGATGCTCTTCCACCTCCTTTAATTGTGCTAAAACTTGGTCAATAGTAACGCTCGAGCCACTGCCTAGAAGACTAAACACATTGGGGCTGTCAGTGATTGGGAAATTAAACTTGAGAATGGCTTTATTTGCATAGTCTTGTAAATGTGGGTCTTGATAATCACTAAAACCGAATGATAAAGTCTGAGCACCATTACTTTTTTTAGTTGACCAGCCTGTGAAAGTTTGTGGTGATTTAATTTTTAGCTGATATGCAAGTGTGTTTCCCCCTTTAATATCGGTCATCGGAGCGGAGATACCGAGTTCGAAGTAAGATAGATTTGTACTCAGGTTTAATTCAGCTGAATCTAAGTCAAAACTAGATTGGGATTTATTTCCCCAAAAAGGAACCTCTAAACCAGACCTATTCCAAGAAACTCCACCTTGAAGGTAGTCTTTCCAAATCTGAATTTGAATACCATAATTGGTTTTTTTTGGTGCTTGACCCTTCCAAGAACTAAATGCCTTTTGATCAAGCCCAAGAGAAACAAAATGAAGTGGTCGCCACCTTACGCCCCAATCCCAAAATATATTTGAACGGTTGCTCAAACTTCCATTTAGGTAATTCCCTTTTAATCCAATGGTTATTTGAGGGATAATTTGTTCACTCCATGCTAAGGAATAAAGAGTTTGGTGCTTTTTAGTTAGAGGATCGTTTAAATACTGAAAACCAATACCTAATTCTTCATCTTGACTAACGGCGGCAAAATATTGTTCTTGATAGCCCGGTATAGAAGTTTCTATTCCATAAAAAGGACCACGTTGTGCGGCTTGAGATGCTGGGTTTCCCCAAAAGTCTTGGCCAATCTCCCATGCACTATTGTTGGATTCTGAAAACCCGTGACCTGCGAGTACAATTAGCACGAGAACGAATTTTTTAAATCTAAACAAAACAGCCTACCTTCAAATTTCTTTTGAGTTCAATTTACTAACTTTGCGACCACAAATAACTGTAAATTCGAGGCTTTCATGATTAGTGCTGCTGATATCACACTCTCCTTTGGCAAAAGAACTCTATTTGAAGACGTTAATATCCAATTTGCTCCAGGTAACTGCTATGGTCTTATTGGTGCAAACGGGTCAGGTAAATCTACTTTTGTTAAAATTCTCAGTGGTGAAATTGAACCTAGTAGCGGTGATGTAATCACAAACCCAGGTGCTCGTATTTCAGTTCTTAAACAGAATCATTTCGAGTTTGATGATTTCGAAGTACTTAACACAGTTTTGTATGGCAATAAACGTCTCTATGATATCATTATTGAAAAAGATACTATTTATGCTAAGCCTGATTTCTCTGAAGAAGATGGTGTTAAGGCTGGTGATCTTGAAGCTGAATTTGCTGAAATGAATGGCTGGGATGCTGAGTCACAAGCCGGAGAGCTTTTAGGTGGACTTGGCATTGGAACAAAACTTCATACCAAAAAAATGGGTGATTTGGAGATGGCTGATAAGGTCAAGATTCTTCTTGCTCAAGCTCTTTTTGGTGATCCTGATATTTTATTACTGGACGAACCTACCAACCATTTAGACCAAAAAAGCATAAAATGGTTAGAAGATTTCCTCTATAACTTCTTAAATACTGTGATTGTTGTATCGCATGATAGACATTTCCTGGATAACGCTTGTACACATATTGCTGATATTGATTACAGTAAAATATCAGTCTACACGGGTAATTACTCTTTTTGGTATCAGGCTTCAAACCTTGCTTTACAGCAAAAACGCGATCAAAACAAAAAAACTGAGGACAAACGTAAAGATCTTGAAGATTTTGTTAAAAGGTTTAGCGCAAATGCATCAAAATCCAAACAAGCTTCCAGTCGTAAAAAACTTTTAGAAAAAATGAATGTTGAAGAAATTAAACCTTCAACTAGAAAATATCCTCATATTCAATTCGGTTTTGAAAAAGAGTTAGGTAATACTGTCTTGACAGTAGAGAATTTGTGTTTCACTTTAGAAGGCGAGGTTCTAATTAAGAATTTTAATCTTGTTGTAAATAAAGGCGACAAGATCGCTTTTCTGGGTGATAATCAGTTAGCCATCTCAAAATTACTTCAAATATTAGGTGGTGACTTAGAGCCCGATTCTGGCTCGATCAAATGGGGTGGCACAGTCAATAAAGCGTTTTTCCCTAACGAAAACACCAAGTATTTTGAAAAAGATTTGAATTTAGTTGATTGGTTAAGACAGTACACAGATGAAGAAGAAGAGCAATTTGTCCGTGGTTTCTTGGGCCGAATGCTTTTCTCAGGCGATGAATCTCAGAAACAATGTAATGTCCTTTCTGGTGGAGAGAAAGTACGTTGTATGCTTTCTAGAATGATGCTACAGAGTGCAAATTTTTTGATCTTTGAAGATCCTACCGCTCACCTTGACCTAGAGTCAATAACTAGCCTGAATGATGGTATGGAAAAATACGAGTCCAGCTTATTGTTTGCTTCGCATGACCATCAATTAATACATTCAGTTTCAAACCGTGTCATTGAGCTTGCCCCCAAGGGGACTATTGATAGCTTTGTTCCTTATGACGATTACTTATATGACCCGGAAGTGATTGCAAAACGAGCCAAGCTTACATAAGGTTGTCTATCAAATAGGCTATAATCTTGATATTTCTCGCCATTTCGGTTTGAATACCCTAATTATTTTAAAAAAAGACTCCTATTAGGAGTCTTTTTGTTGTTGTATTGCTCTGCAAATGATATAATTTGTGAAGTCACAGGAACTACACCTAGTTGTTGCGTTATCTAAAAATTTTTATAGGATGAATCATGATTCAAATTTTAATGTTTGCCCTTTTAGTAAGTGTATCCTTTGCAAATTCCAAGTTTGAAGTTCAAACATGGAGTGGTCGAACTTCTATAGAGCCTACTGATCAAATATTATTAGAAGGTGCTAATGGTGGTAAGCTAGCTAAAGCAATACCTAGCGCAACAATGCCTTCAATTTTCTATCTCCGATTTAAAGAAGACCAAAATGTCCATGGTTTCTATAAAGGAAAACCTAAAGGTGACTTTTTTTCAAAAACATATGCATTTAAAATCAAATCTGGTGAACTTAAGAAATGGGCCAACACCAAGTTTTACCGCAAGGTTCGTCAAAATGCATTCCGAGATGAAGACGAGGTCTATTTTGATCAAAACTTCATTTATTCAGCTTATGTTCCAACGCTGTATTATAAACAAAAAGGCAAATGGATGCCCATCCAAGCTGAAACGAAAAAACCAAGTGCTCTACTCATCCAAACAAGTCCAAGTGGGGCTGAGCTTTTTGTTGGAAATGAACTACTAGGAAGTTCTCCTTTTAAGACTCACGGTATTGGTGAAGGTGTTATGGCTCTAACTGTCAAAGCACAAGGTTATTTATCCAAAGTGTTTTTAGTTGAAATTGAACCAGGGCAACAGTTAGATATCAATCTTCAATTGATACCGTTAATCGCTCAAAATAAAGATCTTGAAGTCTCACTAGAGCAGTATACAATTCCAAAATCTGATAATATTCAACCGTTGAGCGATGTTTTAGATGTCGTCAATAGCGAGTTTTCTGGGATTATGATTCAATTAGATTCTATTACGACTCAATTCAATAAGTCTTATGGTGAAAAGCCCGATTTGGCTCCCATGGATATTGATGAATGGCAGAGCATCCCTTACTTAAACTATAAAGATGAGTATATTAAGATTCGTAAAGAAGCTTTTGAAAGTCAAGTAGCACTATTTAAAGATCGTATAGCCTATTTGACAGCCACGCGCATTAGGCTTAAAAACAAAATGTTATACATTGAAAATTTACTTGACTCAATTAAAATCAAGCCAAGTGCCTTTAAATGGGCAATAATTGATAGCGTTGAAGGACAATACGGATTTAAATTTAAGGTACAGTCTGAGGATGGTAAACATGATTTTGTTTACAAAGCTACTGCAATTTTAACTAAAACCCAAGCAAATGAATTAAGGGCAGATTTGGATAGAGGAGATTCAACTGAGGTTGAATTCACTCTTAAATTTCAAAATAAATTAGCTCGAATCCCAAGTCAAAATAAAATTCTAGAAAGATATTATCGTTACAGGCATTACCGGATATCTAAAGACTCAAGTCAATTTGCCTTTGCAGGTACATTTGTTTTACCACCTTATATTGCTAGTAATCAAGAAGTTATTAATTGGATGAATGCTGATAAAATTCTCGCACAAAAGCGTCTAGCCTATGGTCAAAAGCAACAAAAATTACTTGCACAAAAACGGTTAGAGCTTGAAGCGACTCAATACCAAGAATTGTTGGCTAAGCTCAGAGGGGACGTTGTTGAATTATCTGAGGCAAAATTCTCTTATAAAGGCAAAACAGTCACTATGTCTCCATTTGCATATAATACAAGTGAAATCAGCCAACAGCACTACAAGTTAATCACCAACAAAAACCCATCAAACTTTAAAAATATTAAGAAGCCCGTAAACAATGTAAGCTGGGAAGATGCCAATAAATTTTGCAAAACTGTAGGAGGAAAATTACCTACTGAGGCACAATGGGAATATGCGATGAGAGCTGGGACAAATACCTATTATTTCTGGGGTGACCGAGGTAAAGATGCTAGTCCTTATGCTATTTATTCGGCTAACTCCTTCGAAGAAGGGCCCTATAGTCCTGCCTATGGACCTCAAGAAATTGGTTCTAAACGTGCCAATCCTTGGGGCTTTTATGATGGAGCGGGCAACCTACGAGAGTGGGTCTCAGATTGGGATGGGTTGGTTAGTTTTGAATTCTATATTGATGAAAAGGACCCAAAAGGTCTATCAAATATTTTCGGATTTCATTATGAACATATCATCAAAGGTGGATCTTGGAGACAAGATTCTAAAATGATGGAACACGCCAAATCAGATTATGAAGATGCTAGGTTTTGGGCTGACGATCTGGGCTTTAGGTGTGTTTATCCAAGTAATCAAACTCGTAAACCAAAGGACATTCTTACAATAATCAACAAACATAAGAAAAAAGTTAAAGGTGAAAAACTAGCAGAAACTGAAGCAAAAGAGGTAATTGAATCACCTCTGGCAAAAGACACTACTGCGGCAAAAGACAGCAGTGCGACCAAAGACATTAGTGCGGTAAAAGACAGGATTAGTCTTCCTGCAAAAACACCGGTTGCTAATAAAGTGACCAAACCTATTCAAAGTACTCCCACTGTTACGGGAATAGTTCCAATAGTACAGGTAAAGCCAGTAACCGCTGAACCCTTGCCGACATTGGTTAAACCAACTAGCAATTCTAAGCAAGTTGATGAAGTAAAACCTACAACTCCAGCTCCAGCAGATGTTGGTGTCCCGGTTCTTAAGCCCGCTGGTGAGGAAGTTAAGCCAGTGGTCGCTCCAAATGTAATTCCAACTATAGTTCCTACAGAGGCCTTAGCACCAAAGGCTTTACCAATAGAAGTTAAGCCTTCCGTAGTTCTTCCTACCAATTAAATTATTCAGATATATAAAACAAAAAAGACGCTTCCTAAGAAGCGTCTTTTTTGTTTTAATGATGGCTTACTAAATGACTTTAAATTTTGAACTAAAAATTACTTCTTATATCCTACAATATGAATTTCTGGTGTGGACAATGGGAAGGATTCACTTTGAAAACTAACAATCTGACTTAGTGACTTTTTGATTTCCTGAGGCATTAATGTTAGTTCAACCTCATAAGCAAATTGTGCATTTTTATTTGACTTATTAACTACATGAATGTTGTCACGATTACTTGCGTCAATGAAGACTAATTTAAATTTAGCTTTCAAATTTGTTGCTTTAACCAATCCAAACTTAAAGGGACTTGTTTTAGTCATCACACTGTAATTACTCTGCCAAACAAAAATCTTTCTAGTGACTTCTTTTTTTCCAAAAAAACCAAAATCTAAGACTGGTTGACTAAATTGAAATGGAGCCTGAACATTACCGGATACCGGTATAGCTGTAGACTCGCCGTTTTTATCAATAATTGATATAAATTCTTTCAGTTCACCACTCAAATATTTTGAATTAAAATCAAATTTGAAAGTTGCCTTGCTTTTTGGCCCAATAGTTTTTGGAAGTTCTGCGTCTTTGACTCCAGTTCCTTGTGGGATAATTAAGTCGAAGACATAGGGCTGGTTAGAATTGTTTTTAACTTCAAATTCAAACGATTTAACTTCACCTTGAGACATACTCCCTAGATTGATACCACCCTTTGGATATTCGAGTTGAGCAGCAAACAAAGAGGTAATACTTAGGGATAAAACGACAACAATTTGATTCTTTAGCTTCTTCATTGAGAGACTCCAAGCAGATATGATCAGTGAAATTACTCTATTTTGTGCTCTAATAGAAGTAAAAGCACAATTTTTTTGTGTTTTACTAAATTTATGTGAAGAGGAAATTATTCATAGAAGAGGTCAAAATGTCTCAGAAACTTTCAAAATTATCTGAAGCTCGCATGTCTTATCAGCCAAAACTACCACAAGTACTAAGACACGGTGCTTTGAAAGTGGCTATTTCATCAGGGGAGGCTACTCAATCTGTTGCAGACCAGGATCGTATTAAGGCTCTTTTTCCCAATACATATGGTATCCCTACAGTTAAATTTGTGGAAGGTGTATCCCCTGAAGCTCGCCCATTAAATGTTGGTGTGGTTCTTTCTGGTGGTCAAGCTCCAGGTGGACATAATGTTATTGCCGGTATTTATGATGGAATTAAGTCTATTTCCGCTGGTTCAAAGGTATTTGGTTTCTTAGGTGGACCTGCTGGCCTTGAAAACGAAGATTATATCATTATTGATGATGCAAAAATGAACGCATATCGCAATACTGGTGGATTTGACATCATTGGTTCAGGTCGAACTAAATTAGAAGATACAGATCAATTTGACCGTTGTATTGAAGTTGCTAACAAGCATTCAATTGATGCTATTGTTATTATTGGTGGTGATGATTCAAATACGAACGGCGCTGTTCTTGCTGAGTATTTCAAAGCAAAAGGCTCAAAAACATGTGTCGTTGGTTGTCCGAAAACAATTGATGGTGATTTGAAAAATGAACATATTGAAGTTTCATTTGGTTTCGATACAGCAGTTAAAACTTATTCTGAACTTATTGGTAATATTGCCCGTGACGCTAACTCAGCAAAAAAATACTGGCATTTTATCAAATTAATGGGTCGTTCAGCTTCGCATATTGGGCTTGAAGCAGCACTTCAAACTCAGCCAAATATTTGTCTTATCTCTGAAGAGGTAGAAAAAAAACAAATGACTCTTGCCCAAGTTGTTAGTGAAATGGCTGATGTTGTAGAAGCGCGTGGAAACATGGGCAAAAATTTCGGTATCGCATTGATCCCTGAAGGTCTTGTTGAATTCATTCCTGAAATTAAAACCCTTATTGGCGAACTAAATGATACTCTAGCTCATCACGAAGCTGAAGTAAACGCTATTGAAGAAATGTCCGAACGTGTTGAGAGAGTTTGTACTTTAATTACTAAACCTTCGGCTGAGGTTCTTAATTCATTACCTCCTGGAATTCAAGCTCAGCTTTTACTTGATCGTGATCCACATGGTAATGTTCAAGTTTCATTAATTGAAACTGAAAAATTACTTATTGAAATGGTCGCCAAAGAAATCAAATCTCGTCCAAGCGCCAAGGGTTCATTTAAAGCACTCAATCACTTCTTTGGTTATGAAGGTCGTTGTGCAATGCCTTCAAATTTTGATGCTGACTATTGTTATTCATTAGGTTATTCTGCTGCAGTTCTTGCTCACAATAACATGACTGGATATATGTCTTCTGTCGCCGATCTTATAAAAGGTTCTGATTCATGGAAATCCGGTGGGGTTCCTACTACAATGATGATGAACATGGAGCGTCGTCATGGTGAAGATAAGCCTGTTATTCAAAAAGCATTAGTATTACTTGATGCTGCGCCATTTAAATATTTTGCAGCTAATCGTGAAGCATGGGCTATATCAGAATCTTATTTATATCCAGGTGCTATTCAGTATTACGGGCCAGGTGAAGTATGTGATCAAACAAACCATACTTTGGTTTTAGAGCGCACTTAATGCGCTGTCCCTATTGTAAAAACGATGGTGATAAAGTTGTAGACTCTCGCTCTTCGGGAGAGTCTATCCGTCGGCGGCGTGAGTGTTTGGATTGTCAAAGACGTTTTACCACATACGAATACATCGAAGTTGCTCCTTTAACAGTTATCAAAAGAGATGAATCACGTGAAGAATTCCAGCGTGATAAGCTACTTAGAGGACTTCATACTGCTTGTAAAAAACGGCCAATCACTCGTGAACAGATAGAAGATATTGTTAGCAGAATCGAAAATCAATTAGCATCACGCGATAGTTCAGATGTGACTTATGAAGAGATTGGTACTTTGGTCATGACGGAATTACATGAGCTTGATAGTGTGGCCTATGTGAGATTTGCAAGTGTTTATCGTGAATTTAAGGACACTACTGAATTTGTTGAACAAATTAAAGAACTCTTAAAAGCTGAGAAAAAACCAGTTAAACACTGAGTCCTACTCAGTTAAACTATTGAATATATTGATTCGTTTGAAGCTCATGCAAGATATTTCAAAGGTACTTCAATTGAAGTACCTTTTTCTTTTCAAACAAGATTTGTCAATATTATAATTTGTATAAAAGGATTAATCATGGCCCTAAATAAGGCAATATCTAAATGAAAAAACTAGACATTTTTTATTGTAAATATTACTGAAAAACGGTTGAAGTTTAATATTCAATCACAGCATTTATTCTAGGGTTACCCAAAACTTCACGACCCTTTAAATAGGCTAACTCAATTAAAAATGAATAACCAACAACCTCGCCACCAATATCTTCAACAAGGTTTTTGGTAGCGTTCATTGTTCCACCAGTTGCAAGTAAATCATCTACTATTAAAACTTTTGCGCCTGGGAAGAGGGCATTTTTATGTATTTGAAGTGTATCACTTCCATACTCCAAATCATAAGTATGCGAAATTACTTCAGAAGGCAGCTTGCCAGGCTTTCGCACAGGAATAAATCCAGCATCTAAGTAGGTTGCCATACTAGGTCCAAATAAAAACCCACGGGCCTCAGTTGCTGCCACAAAATCAATACGATCATTCTTATAAGGCGCTGCCATAATATCAACTGCAGATTGGATAGCCAAAGGATGTGCCAAAAGGGGAGTAATATCTTTATAAATTATCCCTTCTTTAGGGAAATTTGGGATATCTCTGATAAAAGATTTTAATTTTTGACTATCCATTTGGAGGCTCCAGTTTTATGTGTGATACAAACATTGAAAAATTTATCATAATTGACAAGCAAGGATTACAAAGTAGTCCAATATTTCTTTTTGAGAAGCTTGATTCAACGCAAAGCTATTTGATTGAAAAGCATGGCTCCATGCCTCCATTTTCTAGTGTTTGGGCCAAAGAACAGACATCAGGACATGGAAGGCGTCTTCGTCCTTGGCATCAAGTAGTCGGGAAAGATTTAGCATTTAGCTTAAGCTTTGATTATCCAGATTTTGAGCAAGCACCATTTTTACCTCAAATCTTTAGTTTCACACTAAGAGAGTTTATTGAAGAAAAACTGGGCGTTACCCTAAGCCTTAAATGGCCTAATGATCTACTGCATGGTGACAAAAAAGTGGCCGGCTTAATTCTAAGTCAAGTAAATTCTATAATTAATGCTCAAAATCGCGTAATTATAGGCATTGGTATTAATGTTAATTCTACACAGACTGAACGGCTTGACATTGATCGAAAGACGATGAGTTTGTCTGAAATTTCAAATAAGACATTAGATTTAGAAGCCTTTCTTGTGGGATTTTTAAATTTTTTAAACACTCTTGTTTATCGTATTTCAAAGAATCCCAAAGTAATTATCCCCAATTTATTGGAATCATTCAATATGCTCGAAGGCCGACAGGTTCAAATTCAAGAAACTTTTGAAAGTGAATTGATTGAATATGAAATCGTTGGTGTGGAAGAAAAAGGGGGATTAATCGTTCGCGTCCCAGGCAGCGGTATTTTGAAACTTTTGAGTACAATTGAACGCATAGAGTTTTAGCAATTTATATCGTTGGAAAAAGCTGTTTTGAAACTAAGTATTAGTCGACATTTCAGGTTTAATTGCCTTGAATTTTTTATATTTCTAGACAAATAGAAATGAGCTTTTTAATGACTACAAAACAAGAGATTCGTCACGACTGGACGGAAGAAGAAATTTCCGAAATTTACCACTCTCCACTTTTAGATCTTGTCTATCGAGCATCAACTGCACATCGCAAATATCACCCCGCATCTGAGGTTCAGGTATGTACCTTATTATCAATTAAAACGGGTGGATGTTCAGAGGATTGTAGCTACTGTCCTCAAAGTGCTCGTTACAATACTGATGTAAAGGCAGAGAAAATACTCCCAACTGATGTTGTTTTAGAATCTGCGAGTCGCGCTAAAGCCAGTGGTTCTACCCGTTTTTGTATGGGGGCCGCTTGGTCTAAAGTTCGCGACAACAAAGAATTTGACGAAGTAATTGGCATGGTCAAGGGCGTCGCTAATATGGGTCTTGAAGTTTGCTGTACTTTGGGTATGTTGAATGAAACGCAAGCCAAACGCCTCAAAGACGCAGGACTTCATGCTTACAATCATAACCTTGATACTTCAGAGGAGAAATATAGTGAAATTATCACTACTCGCTCATATCAAGACCGTCTAGACACAATTGAAAATGTCGCTAAATATAAAATCAATGTATGTTCAGGTGGGATTATCGGACTTGGTGAGACTGATGACGACCGAGTCAAAATGATCAGAACTCTAGCTAATCTCTCAGTTCACCCTGAATCAGTCCCTGTTAATGCTCTAGTTCCGGTCGCAGGAACTCCAATGGAAAACAATGAGCCAGTGGAGGTATTCTCAATGGTGCGTATGATCGCCACAGCTCGGATTGTAATTCCTACTGCTAAAGTTCGTTTGTCCGCGGGTAGAAATCAAATGAGTAATGTCGAACAAGCTTTCTGTTTTGCGGCAGGTGCCAATGCGATATTTGCAGGAGAAAAATTACTGACAACTCCACTTCCTGGGAATGACAAGGATAAAGAAATGTTTGCCTTATTGGGCCTTACTCCAATGGCTTCAAATCCTGTTCCAGATATGGCATGTCAAGGGGAGAAATAATGATCCACATTGTTGACTATGGTGCCGGTAACCTGACAAGTGTTTATAACGCGCTTGCCAAGGTAGGCGTTGATTCAATCATAACTAATGACCCCATAGTCATCGCAAATGCTAATCGAATCATTTTCCCTGGTGTGGGAGCTGCTGGGTCTTCAATGAGTCGTATCAATAGCTTAGGGCTTGATATTGCCCTCAAGCAAGCTATCGCTAAAGGGACTCCTGTCTTAGGAATTTGCGTCGGTTCTCAAATTATATTAGATAGCTCTGAAGAAGACGGTGGAGTAGATTGCTTAGGTCTCATTCCAGGTAATGCCAAAAGATTTTTATCCCAGCCTGGTTTAAAGATACCCCACATGGGTTGGAATACAGTACAGTATTTAAAAGAGCATTATATTTTTAAGGGAATTCCTGATGGAAGTGAATTCTATTACGTCCATAGCTTTTACCCTTCACCTCTCTCTGAGAATAATGCTTTGGCTACAACGCAATATGCTGGAATTAACTTTCATTGTATATTGATTAAAAATAATTTAATTAGCACACAATTTCATGTTGAAAAAAGTGGCGAACCCGGTCTTCGTTTATTGAAAAATTTTGCTTCTTGGGTGCCGGAGGTAGCATGTTAAGCAAGAGACTTATTGTTTGTTTAGATGTTAAAAATCGCAAGGTGACTAAAGGTGTCAAATTTCAAGGTAATGTTGAAATTGGTGAACCCGTCTCCATGGGGTCTGACTATTCAGATCACGGAGTAGACGAGCTTGTCTTTTATGATATTATGGCTTCAGCTGAAGGCCGACCAATTGATCTTGAAATGGTCCGTGAAATTGCTAAGGAAGTTTTTATCCCATTTTCAGTTGGAGGAGGCATTCGTAATTTAGAAGATATGAGAAATGTACTTTTAGCTGGTGCCGAAAAGGTGAGTGTCAACTCACTTGCAGTGCGAACTCCTCAAATAATCCAACAAGGTGCAGAAGCATTTGGCAATCAATGCATTGTGCTTGGTATGGATGTTCTATTTGTCGGAGTCAGCGATGAGATTCCATCAGGATATGAAGTTTATATCAATGGCGGAAGAAAAGCCATGGGACTTGATGCTTTACAGTGGGCTAAGGATGCGGTCAAATTAGGTGCCGGAGAAATTTGTGTGAATTCAATTGATGCCGATGGAACCAAAGCTGGCTACGAAATGAATATCACTGAATTAATAGCAAGTAATGTGGAAGTTCCAGTAATAGCCTCAGGTGGTGCAGGCACTCCAGAGCACATTGTTGATCTTTTTAAAAATACTCAAGCAGAAGCTGCACTAGTAGCTAGCATGGTTCACTATGGGACATATAGTTGTGAATCAATTAAACAATCCATGAATGACGCAGGTATTGCAACTCGTCTTCAATGGAAATTATAAAACTTTAAGAATTTGATTTATGACTAAATAATAAATCACAATGACCGACTGTATTAGATAGGAATGAATTCATGTTAAATGAAAAATTAGCCGCTAAGCTCATTGAAAAAGGCAAAAATAAAGGTGCTGATTTCGTTGAGCTTTTCGTTGAAGAAAGTCGCGGATCATCACTTACCTTTAAAGATAAAAAGGTTGAGAACGCAACTGCAGGTACAGAATTTGGCATTGGGATTCGCCTTATTTATGGTGGTGAAGTATTATACGCTCACACCAGTGATGATCGTGAAGAAGTACTTTATAAAATGATTGATGATTTATCTATTGGACGTAAATCAAACGGCAAATGGGATATGAGTGATTGGGAACAATTACACTTTGAAAATGCTCATCCTATTCTAAAGAACCCATCTGATATTACTCAAGAACATAAATTACCATTTTTGCTCAAAGCTGACGAGATGTCTCGTGGTCAATCTCCTTTGATTACTCAAGTATCCATCACTGCCATGGACAATGTTTCCAATATTCAAATATTCAATTCTGAAGGACTTTGGGCGAGTGACCAAAGAATTCGTGCACGTTTTTCACTGAATGTTACAGCCGGTGATGGTGGTGATCGTGTGAGTACTCATGAAGCTCCTGGTGCTTTAAAAGGTTTTGAATTTTTTGATACACTTGACATAGAAGAGTTGAGTCACAATGCTGCTCAACGTGCACTTCGCATGCTCAAAGCCGACTTTATTGAAGGATCAAAAATGCCTGTTATTATGGGTAATGGTTTTGGTGGAGTTATATTCCATGAAGCGTGTGGTCATCCATTAGAGACCGAATCAATTCGTCGTAATGCATCACCTTTTTGTGATAAAATAGGTGAAGTCATCGCACAAGACTGTCTTACCGCTATTGATGATGGTACGTTTGCCAACTCTTGGGGCTCACTCAATATTGATGATGAAGGTATGCCAGTACAAAAAACGACTTTGATAGAAAATGGTGTTCTAAAATCATATATGTCTGATCGAGTTGGAGCAAGTGAAGTTGGTGTTGCTAGGACGGGGAGTGCGAGGCGTGAATCTTATAAATATAGTCCTGTATCTCGTATGCGTAACACATACATTAACGAAGGAAAAGATTCTGTTGATGATATGATTGCGGGTATAGAGCATGGTCTATTTGCTGAAAAAATGGGTGGTGGTTCAGTCAATCCTGCAACAGGTGAATTCAATTTCTCTGTTGAAGAAGGCTACATCATCAAAAATGGTAAGAAAGATAAAGCCGTTCGTGGCGCCACTCTTATCGGTAAAGGTCATGAAATTTTACCTAAGATATCAATGGTTGGTAATGACCTGAGACTTGCTGCAGGAATGTGTGGAGCATCAAGTGGCAGTGTTCCAGTCACAGTTGGACAGCCGACGCTTAAAGTTGATGAAATACTTGTGGGAGGCCGATAATGTTAGCACAAGAAGCAATTGAAGTCATGGCTAAAATGGCCAAAGAAGTTGGCGCAACTCAATACGATATTTTAGCGGGAGAAAATGCTAGTTCTGGCCTTTCTGTTTTTCAACAAAAAGTCCAAAATTTAGAGTTAAGCTCAAACCGTGGTATTGGTATCAGAATTTTTAATTTAGACAAACCTGGTTATGCATATACAGAAGCATTTACAATGGAAGCATTGCAATCTACAGTCAGAGATGCCTGGTCTCATACGCTATTGACTGGCGCGGTCAAGGTTGACCTTCCATCAAAATTGGAAGTTTTTGATAATGCGCCAACTGGCCTTGAACAGTACAATGAAAAAATTGAAAAACTGTCATTGGATGAAATGAAAGACTTTTGTCTTGAACTTGAGAGGCTAACTCTCGATGCTGACGATTTAATTAAAAATGTTCCTTATCTTGGTTATTCTAAAACATCCTCGATTTCATATTTCTTGAATCACCATGGGGTAGCGACAACTCATAAACGAAATTCTGTGCAGGCAGGAATCGGAGCCGTAGCACAAAAAGGCGAGATTTCCAAGTTAGGCGTTTATAGTCTAGGTGGCAGAGATATTAGTGATTTTGACCCAAAAGTGTTTTCAAAATATGCCGTTGAACGTGCATTAGAATTATTGGAAGCCGAACCTGTAGCTCACGGAAAGTATAAAGTCCTTTTTAGCAATCGTGTCTCAGGTCAGATTATGTCTATGTTTCAAAGTCCTTTTTTTGCGGATAATATTCAAAAAGGTCAATCAAAACTTGAAGGTAAGATTGGACAGAAAATTGCAAGTAGTCTTCTGACTATTTCTTCTGATCCTTGGGCGGTTGGATTACCTGGATCTGAACTATGTGATTCAGAAGGAGTGACTACTCAACCTCTTAAAGTTGTAGAAAAGGGTGTTTTAAATTGCTTTCTTTACAACTTAGAATCCGCTCAAAAAGATGGTGTGAAGTCAAACGCAGCTGCTAGTCGTGGTTATAGTGGTAAAGTTGGAACCGCTTTTAGTAATTATATTATTGATTGTGGCAAACAGTCTCGTCAAGAAATTCTTGCGAGTGAACCAAAAGTTTTAGAGATTGTTAAGCTAGAGGGTGGGTCTGGCTGTTCAGCAATTTCTGGTGAAATATCTATTGGAGCTCAAGGGTTTTTAGTTGAAAATGGTTTGCGAGTTCAGCCAGTTGATCGAATCACTCTTTCATTAAATTTCTTTGATTTACTCAATCAAATTGAAGCCATCTCAAACGAATACAATGATTTATTTAGTTCGATTAAAGTGCCTGATATTTTAGTCAATGATATTTCTGTAGCGGGATAATGAGGTGTCAATACCCATCCAGCTATTAAGCCTCAGTTATCAATACCCACAGAAAAAAGTCTCGGGTATTGATCATGTTCTCGCTTTAAATCAAATTAATTACGAATTTGAAAAAGGTAAGACATATGCTTTATTAGGTCATAACGGTGCTGGAAAAACAACTTTACTGCGTCTATTGGCTTCAAGTTTAACTCTACCAACTTCTAAGTCTTTGAATAAACCTGATTGGGCTCAAAACCAATTTATAGGCGCCTTACTTGAGCAACCTGGTTTTTATAAACATCAAAGTGCTCTTGAGTATTTAGAATTCTTCGCATCACTCTATCCTCATTCTATGTCTCAGGCTGAAATAATTGAATTATGTGACTATTTTCAATTTAAAGATTTGGATAAGAAATGCATCAAATTATCCTTGGGCAATAAGCAGAAGATTCAAATCATTAGATCATTTCTCAACTTCCCACAACTTATTTTATTAGACGAACCCATTTCAAATCTTGACCCACAGGCTCAGTCTGTTTTTTGGAACTATCTTTCGTTATATACTGAGAAGTATCAACCCTGCATTATTTTGTCGAGTCATTTACTTTTAAACTTACCAGAAATAATTGATGAAGTATTGGTCTTAAAAGAAGGACAATTAATCCGTAGTGTGAGCTCTTTAGAACTTAAAGGGAGTCTCATACCTCAAGAATTTATTCAAAGATTTGAAGAGCTTAAATCTGAGTTTAAAATGGAATCCATACAACTCGAGTTTGATTTTAACCGATGGTTTTTGGAGCTATCTAAATGATTCAAATATGGAAACATGAAATAAAAGGAATTTGGCGGGAACCGAAATTTTGGATTCCATTCATAGTTCCACCAACTCTTATAGTACTCGCTCAGTTGTTCAGTCAAAAGAATTCTTTAGACTTATCTTTATTCTTATTGGTAGGGGTGCTTTTGGGTACTATGAGTGTATCCTTAACAGCTGACACTTTTGCAGGTGAAAAGGAACGAAAAACTTTAGAAACCCTACTTATTAGCCCAATACCTCGAAACCAGATCCTTTGGGCTAAACTTTTAAGTGTGGCACCTGTCCCTATTGGACTTGGTATAACTGCGCAATTATTAATGAGCCTTCCTTTTGTTTCTACAGAGAGTAATAGCATAGCATTTCCTATTATTATTCAAGGTGTATTCTATACTGTTCTATCTTCTATGTTTATTTCAAGTTTTACTCTATTGATTAGTTTGAAGGTGGATAGCGTCAGAAGCGCGGCTCAACTCTCTTTAATCCTCATTTTACCTTTATTTTTTGTCACTCAAATCTTTGGAGCTACATTACTGACAACCTCTACCCTAATGGCAGCCACTTTGTTCTTTTTTACTATTTCATCAGTCATTTTATTTTGGTTAGGCATTAGGGCTTTTAAACGGCTCAACTTTTAATTTGAGAATATATTCTTTGATGCTTTTAATTCATATAAGAATTTCTAATTTTAAGATTGAATAAGGGGGGCAGGCGATCGCCATCGTAAGATGGAGGAAAGTCCGGGCACCATAGGATAGGATGCTGGTTAATGACCAGTCGTAGTGATACGAGGAAAGTGCCACAGAGAATAAACCGGCGATGGTTCAAAAGATTTATTGATTGGACACAGCTAAGGGTGAAACGGCGAGGTAAGAGCTCACCGCATTTTTGGTGACAAAAATGGCAGGGTAAACCCCATTTGGTGCAAGACCAAGCAGATGTTATGTTTTGAGAAGAGTTTTACTTGACTTTGAGACAGGTTGCGGTCCGTGACTTCTAACATCGGGTAGGTTGCTTGAGGTATGTGGTAACATATATCCCAGATAGATGATCGTCCTTCGACAAAACCCGGCTTATCGCCTCCCTTATTTATTTTACTGAGAACTTATGTGCGTTTCAATTTTGTAAACTAGTTAATCTTGTTTTACAACAATTCGAGCCCGTTTGGTACGACCTATTAAAAGCCCCAAGCCTATAAGGGTCATCACCAAGGCAAATGCTCCCGTGGCTATCCAAACATTAGTTGGCACACCAGCGTCTTCATTTTCAAAAGTCATACGAAGCTTGACGCCGCTTGAGGCAACTTTTTTGAAATTGACATTATACTCATGAGGACCACCTTCCTCTTTTCTGAATCCCTTAGTCCGAAATAGTACGTCAGTTGGTGCATGTATTTTCCATTCCCATGGCAGCCCCAAGTCCATTGTCTGTTTTTCAGCTAGAGTTAAATTAGAAACTATTTCTTTTTCTTTAAAAAATGGCGACTCTTTACCCTCCATAAGGCGGCGAAGTACAAAATGACCCTTTTTATTAGTGGTCATATTAATATCACCTAAATAAGCATGGAGCAATGGATGTGAAAATACTGCTTGAAGTTGACCAGGGTTTTCAAACCCTAGCAGCGCACTTATAGTTAATAAGCTATCGGTCTCTTGTTGGCTCAGACTATGCAAAACAACACCGGAGGATTGATTGATAATCGCAATAATTTCAGAATCTTGTGGGATTTTGAAATTAGACCATATTTGATGAATCTCCATATCGAATTGGATTTTGCCACTCATATCCTTGTTTAACCAAATTTCCTCATGATATTTCATACATGAGTTCAACAAAAACAATCCTAGTATCAATAAATATTTCACAAAAAGCCTCCAAGTACTCTAAAGATAGTTTTTCTTTGATTTTCTAAATTAGCTTTATTAAAAAAAACGACGAAAGGTCTAAACTCTTGTTCAAAAATCCTTTAAGTATCAACCTAGCTGCGTTTGGACTGTGTTTTAGTCTGACTTTTGTCGCCAATTCTTCCGATTTAAATTCAATTAATAAAAACACGATGAGTTTTCTTAGTCCTGACTCTCTGGCTGACACTCAAGGGCATACCAAAATACCCACTCAAATTGTATCGAAAGATTCAATCAAGCCCTTGGATATAATAGACTCAAATAGGGATTTGGTAATCTCAGAAGTTCATTTCAAAATTTTAAACAGCTTTGAAAATTCTAAGAAACATTCAGACTTTGAAACAGATTTTTATAATCTACTTCACAAGTTAAGATTTAAAACAAAACCGAGTACAATAGAACGATACTTATTGTTTAATAGTGGGGACACTGTAACTCAAGAAAAAATTATTGAAACTGAACGACTTTTACGCACACAAAGATTCTTAAGTGATGCTAAAATTCAGTTAACTAAAAATGATGACAATACCTACGATGCTCTAGTAACTACTTCAGATAATTGGACAACCAATGCGGCTCTCAATTTATCCAAACCTGGAGATGAATATTATTACAATTTAGGTCTTGTAGAGTATGACCTTTTAGGGTATGGGATGGAAGGTGGTTACATCTATTCAAAAGGTCCAGAACGCAACTCTTCAATGTTTATGTTTAAAGATCCTCAGTTTATTTGGGATCATCATTCATTTGTCATTAACTATATGAATAACACAGATGGAAACAGTTTTCATACTCAGTTTCAAAAGAATTTCCTAGGCAGAGATGATAAATGGGGATATACAGCATTGTGGCATCATCAAATACAAAATAAGTATTTGTATTTATCAAGAACAAGTCCAACATCTTGGAAAAGACCGCAAGTTAACAATAAACATAATATTGATTTAGAATCTTATCAAAGTGGACTTCCCATTGTTAAGTATGAGGGAGCTTACCTTGATAGTACAAGCCTAAGGCTTAGTCGATCATTTGGTGCCAAATGGAAGAATTACATCAGAATTCACCATGACAGATTAAGCAG
>CAWVXU010000030.1:0-28536 GCA_963934255.1 uncultured Fibrobacterales bacterium | reverse complement strand
GTGATTTGAAAAGGCTAGTCTTATAGATAAGGATTGTTCATCCTTGGCTTTTTTAGTGGTTAATTATTATCTAACTTATCATTCATAATTTTCAAGCTTAGCCCTTTTATTTTGTAAATTTATGACGTAAACGAGATTCACTTTAATCATTAAAGGGTGGTCATTATGGAGAATGTTACAAAAAAACCAAACACGCCCGTGGTCATTTGGCTTGGAGCAGTTTCCTTCTTAATAATGATTATGGTTGTCTTGGGTGGGGCTACTAGGCTTTCGGGTGCCGGACTTTCAATGGTTGACTGGAGTTTGATTGGGAATCTACCCCCTCTGAGTCAATCCGCTTGGCTTGAAGTTTTTGAGGCATATAAGAAATTTCCAGAGTATCAGCTGATCAATTATGACATGACCGTTGAACAATTTAAAGAAATCTTTTGGTGGGAATACTTACACCGAATGCTTGGTCGGCTTATTGGTATGTGTTTTGCATTGCCTTGGTTTTATTTTATGATCAGAAAGACTATCAAATTCAAAAGTAAACTTAACTTAAAACTTCTTCTTGCCTTTGCCTTAGGAGCAACTCAAGGGTTTATCGGTTGGTATATGGTAAAAAGTGGATTGGTTAAAATTCCCCATGTTTCTCACCTTAGACTCACTACGCATTTATGTACTGCTTTTATTTTAGTATCCTACCTAGTTTGGATTGCAATGACTGAACTTTGGCCAGCCAAACAAAAAGGGTTTAATAAATCAATTCCTACTTGGCTTGTAAATTCAAGCGTCATTTTACCCGCACTTCTTCTTTTTCAAATTGCTTATGGGGGCCTCAATGCGGGACTTAAAGCAGGCTATGTATTTACTGATTTCCCGAAAATGTTCGGTTATTTGATTCCACCTCACATGTTTGGGACGCCTACGTTCCTAAGAAGTCTAGTCTTTGATATTACTACCGTCCACTTTATCCATCGAACGTTTGCATGGGTGCTGTTTTTCGGTATTCTTGGATTATGGTATTTTGGTAAAAAAGCTTTAAACGCACTTCACATAGCTAGTGCGGGGGACCTGAATCATTACCGTCATCACCAAACAGCTCTCAATTATCTTGCGATAGCCGTCTCTGGACAATTTATTTTAGGGATTTTGACCGTATTAACTCATACTCAAATGCATACAGCGCTGGCCCATCAAGTTTGGGGCTGTGTACTTCTGTTGTGTTCCGTAAATTTAATTCAACAATTTAGGCGTTAGATTGAAGCTCTTGATTTAGCCTCACCAAAGTTGGTTTTGTCAAAATAAATACAGAAAATGAAAAGCATGAAATAGCTAGTAGGTTTTGGTCACCACTCAATAGGCACAAGACTAGACTGAAGATTGTGGCAACTTCAAGCAAGACCAAACGAGCGATATATAACTTCTCAAATTTGGACTTAAAGCTAGATGGAGGTATTGTCTTTTTATGCACTTGATTGAAATATTTACGAAGCAGTATTTTATATCCGATACGGCTAAGAACAGCACTCGTAGCGGCTACAATCGGAGCTAGGGCAATTCCTATTTTAAGAATTGCTGCCCCTAAATCTGCTTGTTCGACTTGGAAAGCTTGAACCACAATTAATACTCCGGTACCCATAAGTAATTGGACTCCAGCTAATACCTTGAAAGTACGCTCCAATTTTTCAGGAACGTTCTCGTAATTCAAATCATTCATATCAGATTGAATAGTCAGTCATAAAATAAAGCATTATGCCCGTTATTGAGGTATAAAGCCAAATACATGCAGTGATGCGAGCTATCTTACGATGCTTGGCGATTTTACCCTTAATACCCAGAATCACAGCCCATACTATTAATGGCAATTCAACGACACTTGAGAAGATGTGGGTCGCTAAAAATATCTTGGCACCACGAGAATTACTTAAACTTTTATAGACAGTTGAGCCATTAATGTATTTCTCATAAAACCAAAGCCCTAACAATATAGTTGAAGCCACAAGAGCCACAGTAATGAGTTTTTTATGAAGGTCTATTTTACCGATACGAGCTGCCCATAGAGCAGGTAATAAGACAGCAACGATAAGAGCATTAAGCCCAGTGACAATTTCAGGCATCTTTTATCTCCGAATCATTTGAATTATTTTGATTGTTTTGATTGTTTTGAGATTCCAATAGCTGTAATTTTTTTGCTCTTTTGCGCCACCAAAAAATGAACACCGTAATAGCAATTAAAGGTACCACACTTAATAAGATCGTGATATAGATATAAGCATCTTGAACCTGCTCGCTTTGTCCACCAAAACAAACCGAACATGCCATAGCTTGAGAAGCTAAAATTAAACTAAATAAACAGAAACGTATAAGAGAGGCCATAATCCTACCACAAAATACCAATACCACTTGATGGTATGGAGCTTAATATAACTCGGCTTCAAACCGAGAATCAACAATAAAACTAGCCCAGCTAGAGTATGAATAGCATGGCAGCCTATAATAGTATAAAAGAAGCCTGCATAAACACCTGAACCCATCGTCAGACCATAGGAGACCAACTTCACCCACTCATAGCCCTGAAATGCCACAAAGAATAGGCCTAAAGCAAAACTAATCCAAATCCACTTAACCACTGAGTTTTGAATTTCAGTAAAATCAGTTTCAAAGGTGTCTTTGACTCCTTTGGAAATTTTGATTGCTTTATAAAACGTCCACCCACTTAGTAGGAGTGCAAGTGTATTTAGTGCTGTTTCACCAGCAGGTAATCTTGGTTGACCAATAGGTGGCCAGTCTGGAACATTTGCGCGAATGACGATATACGCTGAAACTAATGCCAAAAACATCATAAGCTCGGTGGCTAGGATGAAAAACATTCCCATTTGGGCATTTTGTAATCTGTTTTTTGGAGTTCTCATGGTTTTAAATTTAGAAAGGTTTGCTTGATTTAATGAAATAACTTATCAATAAAGCCCACTAATAGTTTCAGAAAGTACCGCCTTTGACAAGGCAATACTTTAATTTTATTACAACCTCAAAGAAGTTTTAATAAATAGGTAGACTATCTTAGTGATCGGCTTTTTTTTCTTTAGAAGGCGGAACATCCCAACCTTTAGGATGGCTAATCAGCTCAGAACCTGATGGTGTATTAGCTTGCATCCATAGGATTTTGACTGGTTCACGCGGAGATAAAAAATCCACCGCTGTTCCTGCGATAAAAATACCTAATGAAAAAACAGCACCTGCAATCCAAATAAAGACCATCTTAGGCTCCCAAGATAGGTGCATAAATTTGAACATCACAAGGTAAGCTTTAAAAACAGCAATGGCATAAACCGCATATATCACGTATGTGTTGTGTTCCCAAAACCCAAGTATGATTGTGGCAATCATTAACCCGATGAGCGTAACAAATATATAGAAGTACGGGGGGTGCCCATGATAGTTTGGTACTTTTTTAATTGGTCTTTCGGTATCTGACATATATTAATTCCTTATTTCGCAATGTAAAGTAGAGGGAACAAGAAGATCCACACTAAGTCAACAAAGTGCCAGTACAAGCCAGCAAGTTCAATACGGTGCATTTGTTGACCTCGCTCAGCAGCAAAAGTTACCCAAGCTAAAGCGATCATCCCTGCAATAACGTGAAGTCCGTGAAGACCAGTCAAACAAAAATAAAATGACCAAAACAAATGTGAAGACATTGTAAAACCATGAGAAATTTCAGTTGCATATTCTATTGATTTGACTGTGAGGAAACCAAATCCACATAGGATAGTCAGACCCATAAATAGTGCTACGTTTTTACGATCACCACGAGTTGCGTAGTCATGGGCCATGACTACGAAGAAAGACGATGTCAAAAGAATCGTGGTGTTGACAGCTCCAAGGGTACTTGAAGTCATCGCCGCCATTTCACTCCATTCGGGGTGACGCCACTTGTAAAGCAAGAAACAGGCTACTAGGGCGCCAAAAATGACAACCTCAGAAGCGATGACCCACCACATAGCACTGCGGCCCAATGGCATTCCACCCATTTCTCTTGGGATAGGACCTAAATCGTGTTCATTTGACATTATTTATCTCCCTTTCCTGGGACATCTTGAGGCCAGTAATCTTGATCGGGATTTTCAGGATTTGAATACTCGTATGGCCCCCGATAAACTGTTGGTATTTTAGCAAAGTTTCCATGAGGTGGAGGTGATGGTACAGTCCACTCAAGCGAATTTGCATTCCAAGGATTTTTCCCAGCAACCTTGCCCGTTTTCAATGAACGTATAAAGTTCCAAGCGAAAGGGAGTTGGGAAACAATCATAACAATCAAAGAAACTGTCGCAAAAATACGGATATTTTGCAGACCCGGAGTCGAAAGCGATTCCCAATTCTCGAAGTTGAATATACGGCGATGTTGACCGGCCATACCCAAGAAGAAAAGTGGGAAGAACACACCATTAAAACCGATGAATGTTCCAATAAAGTGAATTATTCCTAGTTTCTCGTTCATCATACGACCAGTAAACTTAGGATACCAATAGTAGATAGCTACCAGACCACCAAAAATAACCGGTGGGAACATAGCGTAATGAAAGTGAGCAATCACAAAGTAAGTGTCATGAGCATATATATCAAATGTTGAAGCACCTAGATAAATACCCGTGACACCACCGATAAGGAAAGTTGTTAAGAAACCAAGTGCAAAAAGCATAGGTGTCTTGAAACTTATCTGACCTTTAAAGAGGGTAGCGATCATTGAAAAAATGATAAATGCAAATGGTATCGAAATAACAATGGTCGTAAAGGAGAAGAATTTTGCCATGCGAGGATCAATCCCTGCGATGAACTGGTGATGAGCCCAAACAACAAAGGAAAGAAGACCAGCAAATATGGTGAACTTCACAATCGCTTTATAAGCAAATAGCGGCTTACGGGAGAATGTAGTCAGAGCCTCAGCGATAAACCCTAGTGAAGGAAGTAACACAACATAAACCTCTGGATGACCGAAAAACCAAAACAAATGTTGGAATAAGATCGGGTCACCACCAGCAGCTGGGTTAAAGAATCCAGTCCCGATAGTACGATCAAATAAAAGCATAAATGCTCCTGCAATAAGCGGTCCTACAGAGAACATAAAGACAAGTGAGGCAATTAAAAGCATCCAAACTGTCACAGGAAGTCTATACCAATCAAGACCTTTAACACGCATGTTATAAGTGGTGACGATAAAGTTAATACCACCCATTAAGAATGCAACAAATTCAACTGCAATGGCAATGAGCCATAAGTGGCCACCCATCGTTCCAAAGAAGTCAATTTGTTCAGGATAGGCATTAGCAGAGAGTGGTGGATAAGCTGTCCACCCTCCAGCAAAAGCACCACCAGGCACAAAGAAAGAAACAATAAGAATGATACTAGAAGCAACAAATGTCCAAATAGACAGCATGTTAAGAACTGGGAAAGCCATATCATCAGCGCCGACCATCAGTGGAATCAATAAGTTACCGAAAGCAGCTAACAGTATCGGCATAGCTACGAAGAAAATCATAATCGTGCCATGCATAGTGATATAAATATTGTACTTATCTGCCGTTACTTCACCAAGAAGTGGCAAATCGACACCTGGAAACGCGAGTTGCATCCGGAATGCAAACGCCAGTCCGCCTCCTATAAGAGACATGAACAAACCAACAAGTAGGTACTGAACCCCAATAGTCTTGTGATCCATCGAGAATAAGTACTTGCTCACAAAGCTTTGATTGTGTGACATTTCAATTTCCCCTTATTTCAGCGATTTTAAGTAATCGACGATTAAATCAAGTTCTTTGTCAGTTAGATTTTGAGCAGGCATTACAGCATTTTCATATCCAACAGACTTTGCGGCATTAGGTTTTAGAATTGATTCGCGAATGTAGTTTTCATCAGATATGATTTCCACTTCATTACCATCGCGAATAATTATTTTTTTAGCGCCATTAATACCAGCCCAAGTCGGTCCGACTTTTGCGGGTCCAACTGCATTGTGACAGCCAGTACAGCCTTTCATCTTCACAATGTCTTCACCAGTTACTTTTTTCTTAGAAGACTCTTCTAGGAAAATTGCGTAATCAGCTTTTGAAACAACCTTAAGAGTTGCAGACATTTGACTATGTCCTGTTCCGCAAATCTCAGCACAGGCAATATCATACTCGCCTACTTTGGTTGCATTGAACCATCCCTTGATAATTCGGCCTGGAATTGCGTCTTGTTTCAAGCGAAGTGAAGGAACCCAAAAAGAGTGCAGCACGTCTCTTGCTTGTAAGTCAAATAGTATGTTTGTGTTGATAGGAATAACAAGCACATCTGGGTTCTTAGTGTCATTCTCATTCCACAAAATTTGATCTTTGCCTGGGTAATGGAAAACCCAATTAAATTGTTGAGCTGTAATCCCAATCTGAATACCTTCAGTAGGTCGGTCAACTTTGATCTCTTGCCAAGGGTCTGCATTTTCAATAGAGACCCATTCGTCCAATATGATAATCAGAAATAATGGCATAAGAACCCATTTAAGCTGAGCAAAAGCTTTACCAGGGATATAGGCAGCCTTTCCACCTTCTTTCTTGCGGTATATTATTGCAAAAATGAACAATGTGCCTTCAGCCAGGGTCAAGCATATCACACCAAATATGGTGATCAACACAGTCAAATCATCGATTTGCTGGCCGAAAGTACTAATATTTTCGGGCATAAAATTCACGGACATTCTCCAATCATTGATGGAATTGCGACTTAAAGTCTCCCATTCCCCTTGAAATTTAGGAGAAAACACTCAAAATATCAAAGGAAATCGGTCTTTTTTTGCCATTTGTTCACCTTTTTTTCATCATTTACTCAAAATAAACAACGATTTGTCCATATGACATACCAAATTAAGATTTTTACCCTTTAAACTTGTCTTTACCCCACTTATTATTTGCTTAGAAATTATATTCAAACCATCAAGAATTCATCGAAATGGAGCAATTATGAGAGAGATATTTTTAAGCCTGCACTTTATTGGGATAGCTATGGCCGTAGGCGTCAGTTTTGCTTATTTATTCATCGGACTAGCCACTAGAAAAGACAGCGACGAAGATAGATTAAAAGTTCATTCAAAAATTATTCCCGCTCTAGGCAAAATGAGCCATATCGGGTTTGGTCTGTTGATTATAACAGGACTTGGAATGCTTCATCGTTATTTTGCTGCGATGGCTAAGATGCCATTGCTTCACGCCAAGCTGACTTTAGTGGTGATTCTCTTTGCTTTGGTCATTTATTTGACTCGCTTAGGTAAAAAAGTTGTTAGAACTCAGAATATTGAAGCTTTGAATAAATTACAGAAACTTGGCAAAATTTCATTTCTTCTCAGCCTGGTTATCATCATACTAGCAGTTTATAACTTCAATTAATTTAGCAGATTTAGTCAAAATTCTATTTTATAAAAATTCCAGATAATTTGTGGATTTGAGAAACAAACGCTATTTAACATGGGGTAAAGCTGAGTTAGCTTAGATTTATACTAGGAAAAAGCTTAGATTTATACTGGGAAAAATCAAACAAAAAAAGGCTACCTCAATAAGAGGTAGCCTTTTTAAATGGGCCAACCAGGACTTGAACCTGGGACAAATGGATTATGAGTCCACTGCTCTAACCAACTGAGCTATAAGCCCCATTTGATACAAAAGTAAAAAAGTTATTCAAAAATCTCAAATTGAATATATTATCTTTCGTAAATAAATTTTTAAAAGACAGAGGCAATGATGAAATTGAAAGCAATTTTACTTCCAGGTCTACTCGCTGTATCACTAATTATGATAGCTTGTAAGCCCAAAAGAGAAGGCATGGGCGACGAACAGCTCAAAAAAGGGCAACTTAAAAACGCAATGATGTTGTACCAAAAACAACTTAGAATAGATTCTGGAGCAATTTCAGACGAATTTTACGACAACTACTCTCTTACTTTGATCCGTTCTTTTGCAAAAGCAGCAAAAACTGATGTAACTCAAGGCATTGTTTTGACTTATTTTGAAGAAATTCCTAAATATCTCAATCGCGCCAAAAAACAAGAGGTTGTGGGCGAGTATGTTGAGGTTGTGATTAAAGCCGGTAATGAAAAGCTTGGCATGGATGACTACCAACAGGAAACTTCCGGGTTAAAATTTCTTCGCTCTGCTGTTGAGTTTGCTAAGAAACAATCTATCAAGACTATAGAAGCCAACAAAGCACTAGCTGATGCAGAAGCTGCATATTCTAAGCTTACTCTAGGCCGTGCAAATGGAAGTGACGACCCTGTGGTAACTGAGTATTACCTTCTTGCTGGAGAAGTTCTCCTACCAACAGATGCCACTATTAAAGAAGCACTTGTTAAAATTCGCAAGAAAAACCTAAATAACTTTCTAATCTGGGGTCCAGATGTAAATGGTGTCTCTCCAGCCCCTGGCATTGATGTTAACCAATATGTTATTGCTTTTCGCAAAGGTGAAGTCAGTCACAGCAAAAAATCTCTAAGGGGTGCAGTTCAACTCTGGAATACTTCAGGTAATTCAACTAAGCTTTCTAAAAAACATTTTACTCTTATAGGCCAAGATGGTTCTGAAATCGCAAATACTGCCAAAATTTCTAAAGGTTGTGTTCGCTTTGATACTGAAAAAGATTGTTCGACCAGAGTCTCATTCAAATTCAATTCAAGCTTCAAAATCTCTCATCTTTTGGTAAAAAACCCTGATGGTGCTGGCAAAAAATACTTGTCATTCTAAGGATTCACATCATATGATGCTTTTCTTTAAATAAATATTTGAATTCAAAAGCACATCTCTATTGAGGTGTGCTTTTTTTGTTAATACAGAAGACAACAACTCAATAGAGAGCTTTATTAAACGTTAAGTTTATGGCGATAAATTCATACCATTAAATTTGTCTTACTCTTCTCAGAATTCGCTGATGATTTCATCTAATTCTAAGGACCAATCACCCTCTTCTTCTAATCGAATCTCTTTTAACAAGTCTAATAGATCAAGACGACCCTGATAACTAGCGACTCCAAACATATTACGCAATAATTTACGGCGACCCGCTCTGTATAGAGGAGTCTCTTTCATTTGCGATTTGAAGCCTCCGCCTTTTCTTAAAAGCCCAAGCCAAGACTCAAGGTTTTGTGGCCAATTAGATTCACTGGACGTAGTTTCTTGTAATTGAGTCGGTTTTTGAATTGATTTATGATTCCAAGGGCAGACTGATTGACAAATATCACAACCAAAGGCCCAATCTCCTGATTGCTTTCGCTGAGTAGAATTAAGCTTGCCTTGATGTTCAATCGTCCAATACGAAATACATTGATTTGCTTTAATAACACCGGGTGATTCTATGGCAGAAGTTGGACACGCATCAATGCACTGAGTACAGCCGCCGCAAAAATCTTGCGCCATATCCCATGGTCTTTGTAACTCTATATTTGTGAATTCTGGTTTGTCCTGAAGTAAATATTCATTAAAAGGAATGTTTGAAACAAATCCCCCAATAAAAAATCCTGAGCCAAATTGTTTATTAATTAAACAAGCATTTTTCCCTAACCAGCCCAGGCCAAGTAGTGTGGCTAAATCACGTTCAAATACGGGAGCCGAATCACTGAAGCTTCTAAATAGAAAATCCTCCACTGGATTAGATTTTTCATCAGAATTTTGATTTAAATTTTGACTCGGAGTTTTAGGAATATTTAGTTCATCAATTCTTGTTAAGCAAATTTCTCTCAATCGTAAAAATGCTTCTCGCATCTCATGATGATAATCTTTTGATCTAGCATAAGATGAAATATTTACACGCGAGTTTTCGTTGTCACCATTATCATTAGCACCCTTGAGAGCCACTGGGTATGCAAATAGAATCACAACCACACTTTGTGCACCACTCTCTAGATGGCGAATATTATTACGAACATCTAAGTGATTTTCAAGAAACTTCATCGTTCCCTGATAACCTTTTTCGAGCCAGTTTTGGAATTGACCAAAATGGGGGTATTTATCAAATATCGGATCGTCTAATGAAGCAACTTGATAATCTAAAACACGGTCTTCACTCGAAACCCAGTGATTTAAAATTTCTTCATAGACATTTTCAGATTTCACTGAGCAACTCGGTGGGCTAAAATTAACGCATCGTTCAAGCTTTCACAACTAGCCACCCCAGTCCAAGCCACATCAAAGCCCGTCCCATGATCCACAGATGTGCGAATAACATCAAGACCTAAAGTGATATTAACGCCTCGAAGGCTTTTAGCTTGACCCAGATCAAAAGCAATTGTCTTTGTTACAACATGGCCTTGGTCATGATACATCGCCACAACACCATCGTACATGCGAGCCCGAAGCTGTGGGAACACAACATCAGCAGGGATAGGCCCCACTATATTCATATTTTGAGCGTTTAACTCTTCGATCACAGGGCGTATCACTTCAATTTCTTCTTGACCAAAAAGACCATTTTCCCCCGCGTGAGGATTTAGACCAGCAACACCAATTTTACGAGCACATCCTGGTTTTAATTTGCCCAAAAGCTTATCTAATAGTCTGACTGTTTTTTTAATTCTTGGTTTTTGCACGCGGTCACAAGCCACTCGAAGAGAAACATGGGTTGAGACATGAGCCACAATCCAATCCTCATGAACCAAAGCCAAAACAGGTTCAGGATCATGACACATTTCACCAATATATTCCGTGTGACCTTGAAACCCTGGAGAGTTCGGCTCGATAGCTTCTTTAGAAACTGGAGCAGTAACCATACCCAGAGCTTGTCCTGATTTGAGACAAAGAACCGCATCGTGAACCCACTTTAGAGAAGCGGATCCTGAAATCGGGTCAATCTTGCCTGGATTTAACTCAAAATCACTGACTCCTGCTTCAAATACACAAATTTTATCAGGATAAGAAGACCATTCTTCTAGAGATTTAATTAATTGAAGATTTACAGGTAAATCAAGTTCAATTGAAGCTTTTTTAAGAGCCATCATCAAGCCAAAAACAACCGGGAATTGCTTTAGAGGGAGACTTTGAGAGCCGTTTGAGAGTAGTTTAACAATAATCTCTGGACCAACACCATTGATGTCGCCCATTGTCATAATCATAGGAATGTTTAATTTCATTCTATAAAGTTAAAAATAGCCTCGATTAAAACACCCTAAAAGTGCTGAAATTTAAATCAAAAAGGTATTTAGTATGGCTGATTCAAGTTCGCACTATATTAGTTTGACTCAGGAGCAACGCCAAGAAGTAGACCTTCGTATGAAACTCATCTTTAATTTGTGCACGAGAGAAGACCCATTTCGGGAGAGTCTCATGGCCATTAGTCAAGAAGCTAATAGCTTTAGTGTCAAATTAAAGCACCAAAGAGAGACTCACGAATGAGTGGTAGTTTTGAATCAAAAGTACAACTCGCTGCAGAGAAATTAAATTTTCATGTGGAGACTTTGGAGCTACCTCCCCTACCCTCTGTCTATAATCAATTACGAGCACTACTTTCTAGAGAAGATTGTTCTTTTGAAAAAGTTGCTGAAATTATCCAAAATGACCCTGCAGTGACAATGAAAATATTAAAAGCAGTCAATTCATCAGCTTTTGGCTTTAATACCGAGATTAGTCAAATCCCTGCCGCAGTTCGTATTCTTGGGTTTAATCAACTTTCACATTTAATCTTAGGCTTGAGTATACTCAAGCTCAGTGATAATGTTATCGAAGCTGAGTTTAATTACAAACAATTTTGGGAACATTTCCTTGCAGTTGGTGTTGGAGCGCGAGTTTTAATTAAGTAATCAAATTCGCCCGTAAATTTGGAGCTTAAAGATGCTTTTATTTGTGGCCTGCTTCATGACATTGGTGAAATCATTGAAAATCAATATTTTAATCGAGAGTTTAGGCAAGCAGTCCATATTGCCAATAGCATAGCCAAGTCAATTAACTTAGGTTCCGCTGGAGACCCATTTGTTCCTCAAATAAATTATGGCTGCTGGAATAGTTTGAATATCCCTATTGAAAATTTACCAAAAATTTGCGAAGAAATCAGAATTTCGACACGGGAAATCTACGCAAGCATATTCTAATTAATTTCAGTTTTCATAGGAATTTTTTTTAACCATATTGTACCAATGATAAGCATAATGAGCATGGGTAATATGCTGTATCTAATCGGTAGGATCATGGTTCCAATTGCAAACAGCACTGGTCCAACTACAGCACTAGCCCTATCAGCTACAGTATAGAAACTAAAAAGCTGTGCACTATGTTCCTGTGGAATCTGTTGAGCGAACAAAGTTCGACTACCTGATTGAGTCACACCCAGAACCAATCCAACCCACGCACATAGAATATAAAATTCAGTCTTATTCTGCATGATAGAAGCCCATACTAAAATAAAGCACCAATTAATCAGAGCAATAAAAACAGCTTTCTTTGTTCCTATTTTTTTCTCTAAGAATAAGAAAAGCAGTGAACCAAAAATAGCTACAAATTGAATCATCATTCCGGCAGTTAAGACCTCAGTCATACCCATACCAAGAAGCTCATTAGCCAAATTTGTCGCCTGAGAAATTGTTGTCTGAACGGCATCATTATACATGAAGAATGCCATTAAGAAAACACCTAAATAAGGTACTGACCGTATAGTTACAAATGCATGAATCATTCCCTTTATCGGGCTCTTAACTTGATGCTCAACATCTGTATTCATTTGAATCTTGGAAGATTTTTCTTTGACATTTAGCATCAGAGGTATAGCAAACAGAATCCACCAAAGCCCTGTTGATGCCATTGCTATTCTGGTTGCCACCTCTTTATCAATACCAAATTTGTCATGCATTTGAATAATTACCATATGGATCACAAGTGCAAGAAATCCACCAGCATAACCCACAGCCCATCCGCGCCCGGATACCTTAGCAATATCTTCATTGGAGGCGACTTCTTTAATCAAACTATTATAAAAAACATTTCCAAATGAAAAGCCTATCATGCCCCCCATAAAAAGCAAGCTCCCAAATAATAGATCCCCTTGGGTCGTGAGAACCAAACTCATCGTAGAGATGCCACCTAATAAACAAAAGAAGCTCAAATAACTCTTCCTATTGGAGCTCAAATCAGCCTTGGCGCCAAGCCAAGGCGAAAGTATAAAGACAAAGCTTAAAGATATTGCAATCAGTAAAGGGAATAAAGTTTTACCCTCTATGCTAAGACCCATTAGCTCAATTCCTTTTTCAGGAACAAGAACAGTCTTGAAATAAATCGGATAAATGAAAGTCGCCACAGATGTAATAAAAGCAGAATTTGCAAAATCGTAGAAGCACCAGCTCCACATTGACTTATTGTTCATATTTGACCCCCTGAATCACTACGCTTTGTATCGTTGGCTTGTAATTAATTGTTGATAAATTAGGAGTTTGAGAATTTGTATGAACCGAGGAGTACTCAACCCATGATTCAAGGATTTGAAAATTCGCTTGAGCTCCATCTCGAATGCAACCTTCATCAGGCAAGTTCATAATTTCAGCCGGGTGCTTTGTTACCATAGCTAAGACCTGAGGTTCACTTAAACTTGGAAACTCTAAGGTCAAACGAGTCAACTCATCCCACAAACTTAAACTACTTGTTGAAGCTAAAGAGTCTGTTCCAATACAAACTTTTAAACCCGACTCAATATACTGAGCCCACGCTTGTTGGGGATGTTCAAAATAAGCCCTCGACCCAGGACAATGACTCAAATAATAACCCTGCTTAATGCAATCATCTATCTCGTTGGAAGTCAGTGTATTACCATGAGTGATAAGAACTCGATTCGGTATAGTTTCAGGTGTTAGGACATTCTTAAACACGTGACTATAGGGGGTTTTTGAATTCACTTGAATGTCAGGATAAATTCGCTCGACAAAATCCCATAAAGGTCCCGAGTTTGAGTTAAAAAATGCTGCTTCCTCTCGAGATTCACTCAGGTGCAGATTTAACCAATCAGCTTGTGCCACTATCCAAGAAATCAATTCTGATGAACAAGAAAATGGAGCATGTGGAATAAGTTCATCACCGCTAATCTTTGCCTGCTCTAAAAAGTCACTATTGACTGATTGAATTTTTTTCAAATCATTCGGATTAAGCCCAAGGATTTCTTTTTGCAAACGAACTTGAACTCCTTGGTAGGACTCCATAAATACTGACCAATCTCTATTGGCGACATCCAGTATTCTTGTAGTTCCGCTTTTCAACGACTCTTCTAGCCCGAATAAATATGACTGCTCCCAATCAGTATCACTCCAATTAATCACAAGTGCTTGAAGCTTTGATACCCACTGACTAAAACTTTTTGTCGGTTCAATTTTATTTTGTAGAGAAGAAAGTTCTAAATGGCAATGTGAATTGATAAAACCAGGCAGCACAATAGAATCGCTTAAATCCCAAAATGATGATGCCTTAGACAAGGGATCATCGATGAGCTTGAGAGACTCTGTCGCACTTTTAGAGTGTAACTTGCCATCAATGATTTCAAACCAAGCACCATGATTCCAATTTGTCTGAGGAGTCCAATACCAACCTAACTTAAGGAGCATCTGATAATCTTTTTAAGTCTTGTAGAAGCCCCCAAAGAACCTTAAGGGAATCTTGTTCGATAAAAACAGAGTCTTGTTCGTAGCTATATCCATAGTAGTGCTCTGTACTTTTACAATTCTCTAAATTTGAATCTTTCACAAATAGTTCTCTTTCAAATGAATAATTACGAGAAGGCCCTAGTTTGCTTTCTGATTTGGGATAATTCTCGGTACTATGGGATTGAATTAAATTCAACGATTCACATGGAGGTAATTTTTCAATGAATATTGTTTGATATTGATTGAGTTCAACTAGTGAATCGCTCTTTGAAAAATTTAACTTCCAAGTCTCAAGGTCATTGCAATAATTCGCTCCATCTTGACATTTTTTTTTGAAAACTCTTTGTAAGGTATCAGCTTTGATTTTTACAGAAACACTATCCTTAATTGAGTCCCTAATAGAATATCTCAAAAAGTCCAACGTGTCAATTTCCACTTCACATTTCCTATTTTGCTTCGAAGCCGGGCATTGGGAGGTGTAGGATTCAAATTCAAACACAGCTGAAGAGTCTTTAAGTAAAGCTCGAATCACACCGCGCCTATTGTACACATTCACTGGCAAAGATTGTGAGTCAATGGCAAACAAATAATTTGAGGAATTATAATCTCCATTCAACAGGAGAATTGTGTCAACTGCCACGCTATCACGGGGGCCTGTGAATCTGCCTTCTTTATCCTCGGTATAGCCATTTAAGCCCCAAATGATTAAACTATCTTGGCTAGGTAATTCAGAAGCTGATAATACAAATGTTTTAGAGTTTACACTTTTTTGAATAGGGCAATTTGAATTTAAGTCGCCCTCTAAATCTAAGTGAATCCAAGCAGAAAAAACATCGCTTGTTGATGACAGATTAAATTCTTGAAATTCCAAATTATTGAGCAAACAATCTGAGAAATAGGATAAATTTTGAAGTTCAATATTAAGATCAAACTGTCTTGAATGAATCAATCTATTAGAATCTAGGACAGCACCTAAATAGTATCCATTTAACTCATCAGTGTCAAAATCAAAATCAGTTAAAGTATCAGGCTCACTGCAAGAAACTACAAGTGAAGTGACACTTAAAATCAAAAATTTCAACATGACATTCAGTTTAGTTTTCATGATTTTGTTCATAAATATTTTCATCCGCGGCTTAATAGATCACTTAATTTCTTTTGACGTTTTTCAATTTCTTTTTTTGAGATCCTCTGAGACAGTATTTTACTTAAATATTTAGCTATCCCTTGGCTGAAGTACTCTATTTCAAGGGTTTTCTTTTGATGTAAAAGCGTCCCTAGATTCATACCAGCGTGTATTTTAGAGCCCTCATGCAGACCCGCAGCAACATTACCCAACCCCAGTATGATCACCTTTTCACCCGCGTCATTTTCAATTTGCAATAATCTTCCTTTTTTGGGTATATTATCATATTTGGTTAAAAAGCCTTCTATCGGAGATTTCACTTCCATCGTAGAGTCTGACCGCCACAACTCTTTTTTATAAAGTCCTTTGGCTATTTGAACTCTAGAATCTACAAGTGGTTCAAATGGACAAATCTTACCTCGAATACACCCGCGTTTATTTAACCAGGTTGAGTCTTGTTCATACCAAGTACCATTATAATTACCTGATTTCCAATCAAAAGCTTGAATCTTACCTTTTGAGTTTTTTAATAGCTTCAAAACGACCTTTTGACCTGGTTTACTTAATGCCCATACTTCACCTAAGAAATCACTCAAGGTGTCATTAAAAAAGACTGATGAATCATTCTTTTGGAAAATCAATTCCCACTGCTTTTTTTGATTTGGTATAAAGTATTTATCTACGACAAAGCCTTGCCCTAATTGCACTCTCTTTTGTCGCCAGAGGTCTGGTGTGATTTGCTTTTCTAATCCACCTTTGAATTCTTCTTGCTTTTGATTGGGTTGTGTGTCATTTTTTGAAGATAAATCTATTTCCAAAGAAGATTTTGCAACCTGAACATAAGAAGAACCACTGTCAATTCCTCCCGTGTTGAAATTTCCGCCAAAATATTTAAACACACCTAAGAGCACTAAAATCAAAAGAACCCAACGGCCAATCTTTATCCCTGACTTATCAGAAGATCCGTGACTACTGCGCCCATGTTGACTGCGTGTAGATTTTGATGGTTTTTTGGGTTGATATTGACTTCGACGGGCCATAATTTTTAAACCATACCTCGGTTATAAGCCATATAGGAAAGTCCAATCAGAATAATGAATAGAATTAACAACCATGGGAAGAATGATAGTTTTTTAGGTTGCCTCACATAAGTATTTGAATCACTATCATTCATCTGTTTAGAAACTTCCGAAGAACTTTCTAAATATTCTTCTTCCACTTGAAGTATTTGAATAGCTGCAGTGTTTTTTTCACTATTTCCAACTTCATTTAACTCAGTAGATTCTTGGGTCTCAACAGGCTCTTCAGCAGGTTTTTCAATGTGACCTTCAGACATTTCTACATTTTCAAAACCGTCACCAAAGACTTCCTCAAAAACTTCTAAAGTGTGGTCGTCTTCATGGCCATCAGCTGCAACTTCAGGCATGGCTCCAGCCATCATTTTCATTGAAGCTTGAATTAAGTCGGTTTCCACTGGGTAGATTGTCAAAATAGAAGCCAAGTGTGAACTGCGAATGGAACTCGCAATACTATCATTGGCCGTCATCACACCCAAAGTACCCTCGTTTAGTAATAAAACTTCGTGAGCGTGCCCTAGTACAGTAAGCGTATCTGAGTATAGATACTCTAACCCTGAACAATCCAAAACAATATGATGAGCACCAGATTCAATCAATTCACTTAATTGAACATTGAGTAATTGGCCGTCCACCAAATTAAGCGGCGTTAGAGGAGGGCTCAACAAATCAAATGAACCGACTTCACGATAATTTTTTAATGGTATATCTGACATTGTTCGCCCTTTGAGATTGCTCATTGAAATCTAACAATTTTAGGGGCTATTTGAACTTATTTGAATTTAAGTTTATCAACTCGCGGCTCAATAAAATAAGATAAGGACACTCTGTGAATCCTACCGAGTTCTGAATGCGATTGCATGCCATAATCAGCCTGAAAACGACTTAACAATTTCACCCCCACCCCAGCAGTCCAAGTTTTAAATTCATCAGCGTTTTGTAAACCAGATCTGACAATCACACCGTTATCTAGATGAAATTCAGTCCCCAAGTGTGAACCACCGAGCCAATCTCCAAAATTTTGATTCAAACCATCGCGGCCTTCGCTTAAGAGTCGATTAGGTCTTTTGTGTATAAAGCCAGCAGATTGCCATAAAAAACTCAGTCTGCCATAGAAAAAAGGCAAATGTTGACTCCATTTTTGGGTCATAAAGATTTCCAACGGGCTATATTCAAGTTGATCAGACTCCCATTTGGTGGCTGAGCTACTAAAACCTTGGAATATGAGAGCGGTTCGATAGTTGGAAAGCCAATTTGAGGAAATAGCACCATCAAGTCTGAAACCCACTCCTTCTTGAGTATGTTGACGGTATAAAGTGTGGAAATTCATACCGTATTCCAAAAAGCGGTATTTAGTCGCCCAAACCCCCGTGAGCACATAATCTGATATATCTTGACGTGGAATATCTGTACCTTCGTAGATTGGGCCTTCTTCAGTGATTTTGATATCACCTAAATAGTATCTTGAAAACTGAAGACTCAGCACTGATTGATGGGTGCTATCTACAAATCCGCCCCAAGCAATCCAGTCGTAACTTCCACCACCGAATTCTTCTGAATGAGCCAGTTCGATCTGATGTCCTTGAATTGAGAGAATAGACGTCGGATCAAAACCACCGTCACCTAAATAATGTTCCGCACTAGAACGAATTGCTCCAAGTCCTGCATTTTGAGCTGAGGGCATTGTTTCTAAAGTGGCGTTGGCTCCGCTCACCTCTTCTAGGCTGTATGAAAAACTAACAAAACCTATAGTCAGGACCCATAAAATAGAAAGCGAAGAAAGTGTAGGAGAAAGTTTCATAGGCAAATTATATTTAAGAATATTCTAATTGAAAAACTGAGTGCAACTTGCACTAAATTTACAAATTTTAAGTGAGATAAAGTATGCATCCCTGGATATTCGACTTCTTAGCCTATTTGAAGCATCAAAAAAGCTCAAGTCCACTCACATTGAGTAAATATCAGGATATATTGCAGAAATGGACTGATTGGTGGTTCGAACAAAATTCATCCAATCCGTTTGATTTAAACCCATGCCCTGCATGGACTGAAGACTCTATTGGTGAATATTTGTATTTCCTCAAAGAAGAAAAACACTATCAAGCCGCTTCTAGCTCTCAAGTCATGAGCTGTTTAAGTAGCTTAGCCAAATACATACTTTATAGCTCAAAGATGAGTCATCACCCACTTAAACTTCTATCTCAACCCAAAAAAGAACAGAAATTAGTTCAATTCCTAGATCAAAGAATTCTCAATCATAAAATTATTGTTGAAGATATCAACGGGGTGGAACTTAGACGCTGGGCATTACTTGAACTCTTTTATGCTACAGGTATCAGACTCGCTGAGCTCCATAATTCAACTTGGGTCGATTTCAACCTAGACGCCAAAACCTTAAGAGTTACAGGTAAAGGTAACAAAGATAGGCTTGTGATTTTAACTCAAGCCTCTATTGATTGTCTGAAAAAATTAGCTTATGAAAATGGTCATAGTGATATCGGCTCAACTCAATTTAAAATTAAAGCCGCACACCCAACTTCGTCGCCATTTTTAAATCAAAGAAATCAACCGCTCTCAAGGCGTGGCATCCAACTCGATATCCAAAATCTTTTGCAAAGCCTAGGATGGGAAGGCAAGGCCTCACCCCACATGTTAAGACATAGTTTTGCCACACACATGTTAGAAAATGGTGCAGAGCTCCTTACTGTCAAAGGGCTTTTAGGGCATAGTTCGCTTAAGTCAACCCAAGTATACACTCATGTTAGTAAAGATATGCTCATGAAAAATTTCACCCAAGCTCATCCACGCGCTCAAAGAAAACCAAAATAATGACTATTTATTGTCTCTCAGATCCGCACTTACACGGCGCTTTACCTGATAAATCTATGGACCAATTCGGACCTATGTGGACCGGTCATCAAAGACGCATTGGAAGTCATTGGCAAAATTTAGTCAGCGAAAAGGACATCATTTTAATCCCAGGTGATATATCTTGGGCTGTACATTGGGAGGACGCACTTGTTGACCTTAAATGGTTAAACTCACTCCCAGGTAAAAAGATCTTACTTAAAGGCAATCATGACTTGTGGTGGAAAAAAACCTCGCAACTGAGAAACGCTGGACTCAAAACCCTTCATTTTATAGATGGCGATTCTGTTCAAATAGGAAACTGGGAGTTTTTTGGTGCAAGGCTTTGGGATACTTCAGAGTATCATTGCAACGACATCATTGACTGGACCACTGAGGACGGGGAAGTTCCGGATATGTATAAAGTCGTTGAAGGGGATGATTCGGATAAAAAATATAATAGCGAACTTCTCAAATTACAACGTTCCATTGATTCACTTAAATCAAAAGACACCAATAAAATCGTTTTGTTTCATTATCCACCAACAACTTCCAAGTATACCCCTACCCGTGCTCTTGAAATGGTGAGCCAAGTTGAAGGACTCAAAACAGGGGTTTTTGGACACTTACATCAATTGAAACAAGACCTTGATTTTAAACCATTTACTTCTGACAATTCATCTGACTTGACACTTCACCTTTGTAGCTGTGATCATTTGAAGATGAAGCCCAAGCTTATCGCTCGCTAAAGACTTCTTCAACAATTGTTAATATCTATAGATTTCTATTGGAAATGAAACAAGACATTATTTAAAGCATGTGCCTTTCATTTAAAAAAATGAAACTTTTTCAATTTATTTCAGTTTGTTTAAATCCCAAGCAGTCTTCACAGCATAAAATGGCTGCTTTACAAAAGCGTTAATTTTCCCATGATCAACAAAGTCTTTGACCATTTTGAAAAACTTGGCTTGGTCATCCGCACCTTTATCCAGAATATAGTCACGCATCCTCATCTGACGATGATGGATATCCCCAAAGGCACTTAAGATTCCTTTTTCATAAGAATTCAAAAACTGTTTTGAAAAGTCTCCCGCTTTAAATGCGCGATCAATATGTTCAGCAGCAACAAGTCCACCAGCCATACCACTTGCGATACCACCACCTGTGAGTGGATTCGTATGATGTGCCGAGTCACCTACTAATAAAAAATGGTCAGCCACAGATTCTTCTAGACATCCAGATACAGGGATTGCTCCACCTGTGACTCCTAGAACTTTAGAACCAGGGTAAAGTTTTTCACGCCATTCATCAGCAGCTTCATAAACATTAATTGATCCAAGCTTAGGTGTAATAAAACCTGCACCAAAGTTCGTCGTCCCTGATTTGACTTTTGGGAAAGACCAGATGTAACCATCGTTAATGTAATCGTGGCCCTGCCAAAAGGTCAAATGATTAGGGTTTTCATCCATTACATCGAGCTTGAGTTCAATTCCTGTGCAAGTCTTTGGGGGTAAATGGCGAGTCTTGAGTCCAGTCCAACGACCAGTTAAAGCTTCGACGCCATCAGAGCCCACTACCATGCGCGCGCTGATTTCAAAAACTTCTTTTTGATACTCAATACACACTACACGTTCATTATTGTGAGGTGCTCGAATATCAGTTGCTCGAGCTGAACATATGACTTCCACTCCAGCTTGCTCTGCAAGTTCAGCATACCAAGGGTCAAACTTAGTGCGATCCACCATCAGCCCAACATCATTGATGTCGGCTTTAATTGAAACTCCACCTTGGGCATACAGGACCACACCGTGAATATCAGTTTCGATTGCATCTTCATTAATTGGACCAAAATCAGCGAGTCTTGACCTACGACCTGTTGCTTCACCACATCTGACAGGTACTCCAATTTGAGGACGTTTTTCAATAAGTAAAACTGAATAACCTTTTAGAGCTAGATGTCTAGCTGTAACAGATCCAGCAGGGCCCGCGCCTATTATGACTACATCGTAATTATTGCTTTTCAATAGACAATGCTCCTACAGGACAAATACGTACGCATATAGTGCAATAAGTACATTCTTCTTGAAAGATCTGAAGGTCTGTGCCAAACATATCTAATGCAAGGTCAGGACACATCCCAACACAACCAGCACAACTAATGCACTTATCGCGATCAAGTAAAAGTTCTTTATTTTTAGGACGTCTCTTGGTAGGGTTTACCGGAGAGTCAGAGCTTCGTAGGGTACTGCGAGAGATTTCAATATTTTGCATGTCACAAAACTAGCAAATTGAAGGCTTAAAGTGAAGTCAACTCTTTGAATTGAGAAAGTCGCGAATAATCAGGGATTTAACTAGTTTTTCAGTCACAAAGGGGCATACTTTGGAAGCACTATCCATTACGCTATTTATTATTGGCACCATACTTATCCTATTAGAGCTAATCACCCCAGGTGGCATATCTTTTTGTGTTGGCCTCAGCTCAATATCAGTAGGACTCGCTTATCAATTTCAATGGATAACTAGCTTATACGATGTCTTTGTATGGTGGACAATATTGTCCATTTTGACAAGTTTTATTGGGATTTTCGTGATTCGTTCATTTTTTTCAAGGGATCTAATTAAGGGTCACTTTGATGAAGACTCTGATGCCTTTGGGACTCATGTCAAAGTAGTCACAGACTTTAAAGAACAAACTGGAGAAATATTTTATTCTGGGGCTAACTGGATCGCCACAACTCAAGATACATCCTCTTTTAAAAAGGGAGATATCGTTGAAATTATTGATCGTCACAACATCACTTGGGTTGTGAAAAAACTAAGTGATAAAAACATTTAAACCAAGTATTTAAACCAACAAATAAGGAGTTATTATGTGGTTTGTCTTTGCCATTATCATGATCTTTTTGATCATTTTCATAAAGAAAACCTTTATCATTGTCACAATGAGAGAAGAGATTATTAAAGAGCGTCTCGGCAAGTATGTCGAAACTCTTAAGCCAGGATTTCATTTCATGATTCCGTTCATTGATAACGCTGCTTATGTTCGCGAGATGAGAGAGCGTGTTTTGGATGTTCCTAGCCAAGCTTGTATTACTAGTGACAACATTCAAGTTGAAGTTGATGGACTTGTTTATATCAAGGTCATCGATGCTCATAAAGCAAGTTATGGTATTAGTAACTACAAGGCCGCGGCTGTAAATTTGGCTCAAACAACCATGAGATCTGAGTTAGGCAAAATCACTCTTGACCAAACATTTTCTGAGCGAGAAACCCTTAATGAAAAAATCGTCCGCGAAATTGATAAAGCTTCAAGCTCTTGGGGCATTAAAGTGCTACGATATGAACTTAAAAATATCTCGCCTTCAAGAACTGTCATGGACACGATGGAAAAACAAATGGAAGCTGAGCGTTCCAAAAGGGCAGAAGTCACTATTTCATCCGGTGAAAGAGAAGCTCGTATCAAAGTCTCTGAAGGTGATAGAATGCATGCAATCAATATCTCAGAAGGTGAAAAACAAAAACGAATTAATGAAGCCAATGGTAAAGCCGAAGCCATCACTTTAGTAGCCACTGCAACTGCTCAAGGGATTCAAGAAATCTCCGATGCAATTAATGAGCCAGGTGGCGCTCTGGCTGTTAAAACTCAGCTTTTAGAACAATTCATCAACGAATACGGAAATATCCTAGATATTGCTGATGTTTCAGTACTTCCTGGTGATCTTGCTGATATCAAAGGAATTGTAAAACTTATTGCTGGCACCGCTGCCACAAGTGGAGGAGTAAGATAATGGACGCATTAAACAATATCGCCAAAGTCATGTTCGGACTTTTTGCACTTTATATTTTATTCAATTTCATTCGATCTATTCGAATGGTCCCCACCCAAACAGCACTCATCGTTGAGCGCCTTGGGAATTATTCATCAACACTCGGCGCTGGGTTTCATATCTTGCTTCCATTCATTGATCGAGTTGCCTACTCTCTCGACCTCAAAGAAGAAGCCATTCCTGTTGACCCACAAGAATGTTTTACTTCCGATAATGTTAAAGTTGAAGTCGATGGAGTCATCTATATAAGCGTAGTTGACCCTAGACATGCGAGCTATGGAATCACAAATTATCGTTATGCTGCAATTCAACTAGCACAAACCACTACTCGTGCTGTTATCGGGACGATTTCATTAGATAAAACCTTTGAAGAACGTGAACTCATTTCTGCTCGTGTGGTCGGTGTACTTGAAGAAGTTGCAGAAAATTGGGGTATACGAGTACATCGCTATGAAGTCAAGAACATTGTTCCTCCAGACTCAGTAAGGTTTGCTATGGAAAAACAAATGACGGCAGAACGCGATCGTCGTGCGATGATTTCTACTGCTGAAGGGCAAAGACAAGCTCAAATTAATGACTCCGAAGGCGTCATGGCTCAGATGATTAATTTGTCTGAAGGCGAACGAACCAAAAGAATCAACGAAGCCGAGGGGAAATCTGCTGAAATTTTAGCCATTGCAGCTGCAACAGCTGGCTCTATCAGAAAACTTGGCTCTGCTGTTAGCTCTAAACATGGTTTGGAAGCAATCAACATGCGCTTGTCACAACAGCATATTGCTAATCTCAGTAAACTTGCTCATAAAGATAAAGAAATCATTATTGGACTTGATCTCACTAAATTTGAAGATGTACTCAAAGGCGTAAATATTCAATCTGAAGTCTAATGGATGAAAATTATTTTCAGTGATAAGCTGAGATTTCAATTTTGACTAAAAAAGCGAGCCTCATCTTAGCGGCTCGCTTTTTTATTATAATTTTTCGATAGGCTGCATCTAATGTGATTGCTTTCAAATTTAAAATGCGTCGCTTATTAAGAGTCTGCGCAAGATTAAGGCCCTTTAAAAAAACAATCCAAAGTAAAGTGCCCAAATTTTATCACCCCAAAATAGAGCAACAAAAGTTCCAAAACCAAGCATCGGCCCAAACGGAAATTTGCTACTCAACTCTCGTTGATTAAAGGCTTTTAATAATGGAATGATTATCAGACCCGTAAATGAACCGATAACAATGGTCAAAACTGCATTTCTAAAACCAAGTAAGCTGCCAGCAAAAAGCATGTATTTAACATCTCCAAACCCCATCGCCTGTTTTTTAAGCGCAAAGGACATTATCGCTGCAAACCCCCAAAGACCCAATGCAATGCCAAATCCACCAATAAAAGAATCAACAATCCCCATTTGACTTCTAAACGGTGAAATTGCCCAAATAACCACTGCGGCAGGTAAAACAATCATATCAGGTATAAGATAATGTCGCAAATCAATCACAACTACAGGCACCAAGACCATCATCAAGATAAATGCAGCAATATAGTCACCCCAAAGAGGATCCACAAACCAACTTTGGACCATAAATAGGGCAAGTAAGCCCAAAAGACCGGTCACAGACTCTACAATCGGGTATTCGGAAGAGATAGGGTTCTTGCAATTTCGGCATTTGCCACACAACCACAACCAGCCAAATACAGGTACATTATCATACCAGGCAATCCCACTATCACATTTGGGACATTTTGAAGGCGGGTGCATGACTGACTCACCACGAGGCATCCTCCATATCACAACATTGAAAAAGCTCCCCAAACAGGCACCCACAACCCCGAAGACAATAACCCAAAAACCAAAGGGAAGAATTGCGAAAGAGTCATAAATTGAGCTATACATGAATAGGTTCACCTAAAAGTTGGATTCTGTGGTAATCTTAATGTATAATATTGACCTAGGCAAGGTATGAAAGGTCTTTTTTATAAAACCGTCAACGCACATCAAACCATCTAACATTTGGAAAATAGGGATTTCACTCTTAGATGAATTAGAACAGCTCAAAAGTGAGACTCCTCCGTCTGCTGTATTGAGAAAGTTGTTCATATCCAATTTTGATTTGCATTCATTCTCACTTTATAGCATCAACCGAGATCGAAAGCTTGTCAGTGACTTGTTGAGTGATAGTACGATACTGCTTAGAGAAGAAACCCCTTTTATTAAAGCAATGCCCATTGATAAAGCTTCTGCTGAATATCAAGTTTTTAGTCGCCCGGGTATTGAGGATGGGTGGCTCTATATTGTTCCTGATTCCAAAAAAGTCCTTGTCCTCTATGTTGAAAAACGGGATCTGTTGAAAGGAACAGACCTCTATGCGTTAAATTTTCTAGTAAAAATATGGTTTACCCAAAAACGTAAATCTGAATTTGAAGACAAAATCATTCACTTTCAAGAGCAAATTAAAAAGATCAGAACAATTGGCGAACACCTCGCTAAACAACACAAGATTAAAGAGCTTCTCTCTAAAATTCTAAAGGATTCCATGGAAATGGTCGGAGCAGCCAAAGGTCACATAATGACCTATGATGAGGAACTCGAAGAACTTAAGCTCCAAATTGTTCATGGTATGGCTAATCCAGCAGTCGATCAACTTATTAACGAAGGTAAGATTCGCATGGAAGGAATTAAGCCAGGTCAAGGGATTCATGGCCGAGTTTTCGAATCTGGTGAAACACTTAAAATTGATGAAATCACCGACCATAAAGAGCTCGGTGCAGACGAAGATATTCACTCCATTATTTGCGTTCCCCTTCGCATGAATGAAGTCGCTTATGGTGTTCTGTATGTGACAAACAAACAATCTGGCCTCCCTTTTACAGATACTGACCTTGACCTGATATGCATTCTTAGCTCAAATGTTGCAGCTGTGATGGACCAAGAAAAACTTTTCAAAGAATCAGTAACCGATCACCTGACCGGACTCTATACTAGACGTTATTTTGAACCAAAATTAGTCGCTGAACTCCTACGGGCTAAGCGTCATAATAGTGATGTATCAATTCTCGCTATCGATGCTGACTTTTTCAAATCAGTTAATGACGCTTATGGGCACCACTCAGGTGATATGGCACTCATTGAAATGGCCAATGTGATAAACTCCTGTTTAAGACAAAACATTGATATAGCGGCTCGTTTTGGAGGCGAGGAGTTCTTTGTCTTTCTACCTGAGACGGGAGTGAGTGTTGCCATGCTCGTTGCCGAACGCATTCGAGCTAAAATGGAAGCCACAATCATTCGATGTGATGAACATAGAATCAGAATTACTTTATCTATCGGGGTTTCTCATTCTCGCCAACAAGGCATATCTGGACCAGATTTAATTAGATTTTCAGATGAAGCGCTTTACCAAAGTAAAAGCACCGGCAGAAATAAAGTAACCCTATATCGAGATAATGACTGACGACCAATTAAACCTTTTTGCATTTGATGAATCAGAACCACATCCTGATTTGTTTGGCAGCACACCTGTAGAAGCCAAATCTGAGTTTGAGTTTTATAATTGGACTTTTTTTCGAGACAGCTTACATGCTAGTTTTGAAGACAAAAAAAACCACACCCTCTGGGTTGAACTGACACATCCCAAAAACGGACATTGCTCTTGTCTTGAGTTTAGTAAGTCAGGCCAGTGCACTCACACCAAAAATTTAAAGCTTTGGGCAGATTCTCATCAACTCAACCCCAAAGTCGGACTGACTCAAAAACTAAGAAACTCTCAATACAATGGCCTCGCTCAAAAATGGTTCAAGGATTGGGGTAAACTGAGTTTCAAAGTAAGACTACCTTCAGTCCTTGAGATTTTTGATCAATCTGGAGTGATGCGCGTAGAGTTAAAAGGTAAAGGTTTAGGGACCATATTACAGAAACATTTCTACGGCTTACTTTGTTTTCTCGATGAGGAAGCTTGGCGTAAATTACGCCTCCCAGGTGAGGTGAAATCTCTAGATTTTGACCTTTTTATCAACCAAAACTTGGATTCTACTGAGCTCAATCTTAAGTCTCAAAACATGAATACTCACTCTATGCAGATCGATCAATCACTCATTGCTGCCCTCATGCGGCATACTTTGGTATTTTTTGAGGAGAGTGGACAAAATCCAGCTCAACTTGAGCTTGAAAATCAGGGACTTTCAATTAAATTTACTCCATGAAAATAATTAAAACTTTCCAATTCGAAGCAGCGCATTTTTTACCTCATGTTCCCGATGACCATAAATGTCGTCGTATTCATGGCCATAGCTTCGGGGTCGAACTTGTCATTGAAGGACCTGTTGATGACAAATTAGGTTGGGTGATGGACTTCACAGACGTAAGTGCTGCCTTTAAGCCATTATACAATCAACTTGACCACCATTTCCTCAATGAAGATGTTGTCGGTCTTGAAAATCCGACTTCAGAAAACATAGCCATCTGGATATGGGACCAACTCAAGCCAAGTCTTCCGATGCTTTCCTGTGTTAAGGTCGCTGAGACCTGTACATCTGCATGTCAATATGACGGCCCAAAAGAGTAGACATCAATTCAGTCATGAGGTAGTCAATTCATTTTTTTAATGTCGACACTTACCTCTGTTTCATTACTCTTTTCAACAGGTTTCATTTTTCCAGATGATATTTATTTTCGCTACACAGGTAGCATAGAAAGCAATATTTCGTCATTAAGAGCTGAGCTTTATCGCCTCAAGCAGAGCTACATAACTCAATCTATTAGTGGGTATTGGTCAGCCGCTAATGCAGAAGCTCAAGCTGGTATTTCTATTGAGTTTAAAACGGCTAGCCCATCTGTCTCACTTTCTTTTAACATTAATAACGAGTATGCAGATCACTGGGGGCAAGCGGCACTTGATCGATATTCATCTCAATGATATGGGTGCAACTTCACTTGCAAACGGTCTTGTTCAAAATACTCTTTTATAAGAATATTCAACAGAAATAAACCATTTACATTCTCAATCCAAATTAAATATCAATAGATACCAAGTAGAGTATAATCCTCATGACACTCCATTTCAATC
>CAWVXU010000029.1:0-28537 GCA_963934255.1 uncultured Fibrobacterales bacterium | reverse complement strand
ACTCCGATTCCGAAGCTACGCCTGCCCCCGATGCCCAGGCCGAAAATGTCCATCTCGCTAACCAAGAAGACCCAAACTTGACAGCAGAAGAATTAGAGAGTCAAGCTAAAACTGATGAGGCACTCATTGGGGCAGTGGATGATCCATTTGATTCAGAACAAAGTATCAGTGATTATGATGATGGTGCGTCCGAGCAGATTAATCTGTCGGAAGCAACGTCAACACTTAAGGAATCTGACGCTGAAATGGCAGCTAGTTTAGACGAAATAATGAGTGGAGCAGAAATAGGTGAGGATGTTCCGATTGACACGGTCGATGAAACAAGATCTATCCAATTAGATGAGGCAATGAATGATGCAGCATCTGACCTTGGATTTAACTTTAGTGATGACATACCAATTCAATCGGATTCAAACTCGGATGAATCTTTAGCTGTATTGGACATAAGCAATAGTGAAGAGGAGGCTTTACAAAAAGAGGGAGCGAAGAGTTCAAAATCTTTGAGAATAAAGATTCTAGCCCTTGTCGCAAGTTTAGCTGTAGTCTTAATTGGTATGAGTTTTATGTTAATGAGTTCTGAAGAGGTGGAAATTGCCGAAGTTTACACACCCGATGAAAAGCTTTTCCCAGAAGTTGCAGATGTGGCTTTAAACGCAGATTTGACAAAATTAACTGATGAATCTGAATCAAATGCTCAAAATAACTCATTAGAGACTACCCAAAGTAACACTGAAAATTTTGTAAATACGCAAAACAACACTCAGAATACTCAAAACAATCGAAAAAATCAGCCAATGTCCACGGCAAAATTTTCTTGGATTCTTAAAGACCAAAGCCTTTCTCTCAGAGCCGTGCCTAAGCTCTCGGTTCACTTAGATTTGGTAGTTCTGTCACAAAGTCCGAATATTGAGCAACTAGCCCCTAGATACGCAGAGAATATGGGGTCCATCTTAAGGAATATTTTCTATTTTACCCCTAGAAATAAACTCGCCCTGCCCGAGATTAGGACACGTATTCTTAGGGAATTACAATTCTTGATGCCGGAGGGACAAATTGAGGCAGTTCAAATTCGCCAATTTGAACTGAAACTAGACTCGTCTCCATGATAAATGCAATAATTTCGAAATTTTTTGGTACAGCGCATGAGCGTTATTTAAAGCAATTTGATTCCATCATCTCTCAAGTTGAGAAGCATGGTGAAGGGTATGCAATCCTTGACGACAAGGACCTTGTTGCCAAAACGGAAGAATTTAAGAAGCGTCTTGAAGAAGGTGAATCTTTAAACGACCTACGTTCCGAAGCTTTCGCAGTATGCCGCGAGGCAGGTGATCGTCGCTTAGGTATCTTCAATATTTTCAAGCCACATCTAGAATTTGATTTTTCAAAACTTAGTTCTGAAGGTCAGTCCCTTGCAAAAGATGCAGCCGCTCAACTAGAAGCTGGAGCCCCTGAGTGGGAGTTAATGTTACCAGGCTCTTTTTACGAAGAAGTACGAAGTCTTTATCCAAATTCAGTTCGTCCATTCAGAATGAGATCGTTTAACGTCCAATTGATTGGTGGCCTTGTTTTGCATGGTGGGGCAATCGGTGAGATGGCCACAGGTGAAGGTAAGACTCTCGCTGCAGCATGTCCGGTATATCTTAACGCATTGAGTGGCAAAGGTGTTCACGTTGTGACTGTCAATGACTACCTTGCATCTCGAGATGCTGAGATGATGGGGATGGCATATAAGTTTTTAGGCCTGAGCGTTGGACTGATTGTCGCCAATATGGAAACTTCAGCTCGTCGTTTATCTTATGGATCAGATGTAACCTATGGAACTAATAATGAATTTGGTTTTGATTACTTGCGTGATAACATGGCCGTTGACAAAGAAGAACTTGTACAGCGTGAACTAAATTTCTGTATCGTCGATGAAGTTGACTCAGTTTTGATTGATGAAGCTCGTACACCGCTAATTATCTCTGGACCGGCAGCTGACAGCACGGATCGTTATGGAATTGCAAACTCTGTGGTACCTCAAATTAATATAGAAGAACATTTTACTGTCGATGAGAAATCAAATTCTGTATTATTAACGGATGCAGGTGTTCAAGAAGTAGAGCGCTTACTAAAGATTGACAATTTATACTCTCCTGAAAATTCAATGTGGGTGCACCACATGAGTCAAGCACTTCGTGCAAATCATCTTTTTGCAAATGACGTTGACTATGTAGTTGAACGTGGTGAAGTAGTGATCATTGATGAAAATACTGGTCGTAAAATGGAAGGTCGTCGTTATTCTGATGGGCTTCACCAAGCCCTAGAAGCTAAGGAAGGCGTGCAGATTCGTCGTGAGTCTCAGACTCTCGCTTCAATTACATTTCAAAACTTTTTCAAAATGTACAACACTCTATCGGGAATGACTGGTACAGCTGACACAGAAGCTGCTGAGTTTAACCAAATATATAACTTACCTGTCGTTGTATTACCGACACACCGTCCGTTAATTCGTGACGATATGTCAGATCAAATTTATCGTACTGAAGTTGAAAAACTTGATGCGATTATGTATGAAATTAAAGAACGCCACCAAAAAGGGCAACCACTTCTTGTGGGAACAATTTCAATTGAGAAGTCAGAACTCCTTGCTGATCGTATGCAAAAAGAAGGCTTTAAGTTTGAAGTCCTTAACGCAAAAAATCACGGTCGTGAAGCTGAAATTATTAAAATGGCTGGTCATTTAGGCCGCATTACAATTTCAACAAACATGGCTGGTCGGGGAACTGATATTGTATTAGGCGAAGGCGTTGCTGAAGTAGGTGGTTTGCACGTGCTAGCAACTGAACGTCATGAATCACGTCGTATTGACAATCAGTTACGTGGTCGTGCCGGTCGTCAAGGTGATGCAGGTTCATCGCAATATTTCTTGAGTCTTGATGATAACTTGATGCGTATCTTCGGTGGAGATCGCATCAAAGGTATCATGGATAAAATGGGTGCCACAGAAGGTGAAGTTATTGCTCACGGACTTGTGAATCGTGCTATTGCTAATGCTCAAAAACGAGTCGAGGGTCAAAATTTTGAAGCTCGCAAGCACTTGTTAGAGTATGATTCAATTATGAATGAGCAGCGCAAAGTTGTTTATGGACTGCGTAGATCAATCCTCAATGGCCAAGACCTTAAAGAGGAAGTTCAAGAACGTTTTGAAGAAGCTCTTGATCAAGTGGTGTCTATTTATACTCCACCAGGGACATACCCTGAAGAATGGAAAATGGATAAATTATCTCAAGAAATGAAACGTCGCTATGGTGTTGATTTTGAAATGAGAAAACAAGAAAATCTTTTAACTCCAAGTGTGATACTAGAACAAGCCATTGAAACCATCAATAAAAAATATCTAACACTAGAAGAAAAGGTTGATTCAGAGAATATCAGAAACCTTGAGCGACGTGTGATGTTGATGACGATGGATCAAGCATACAAAGAACATCTCTATGCAATGGACCATTTGAAAGATTCAATTAAATTTTCAGGTTATGCTCAAAAAGATCCTTTGATGCTTTACAAAAAAGAAGCTTTTGTACTATTTGAACAACGTCTCGATCAAATAGCCATGGTAGTGACTGAACGCCTGCTCAATGTGAGAGTTGAAGCACCAAGTGAAGAAGTTCAAAAAAAACGCCTAGCTGCTGTTCAAACAGAAGCTGAACCCACAACATCTGTGGCTCAACTAGCTCCAGTGCAGTTAAATATTCCTAAGATACAAGCAGCCACTGCCGGCAACGGAGTTCAATACTCTAATTCGGACCCCTTGGCTAAGAGCAGACCAAAACAAGCAAGCAGCGGACCTAAAGTAGGACGAAATGACCCCTGTTGGTGTGGATCAGGTAAAAAATTCAAGAAATGTCACGGAGCTTAAGGTGAAGCCAGGACTCTTTATCGCATTTGAAGGGATCGATGGTTGTGGAAAGTCTACACAAATTCAACTCCTTGAAGACAAACTAAAGAAGCAAGGGTATGAACTTGTTCGTATCCGTGAACCCGGTGGCACACAATCAGGTGAAGAAATTCGCAATGTGATCCTCAAGCCACGCCCGGAGGGGCTTGATGCAATCACCGAAGTTTTACTCTACTCAGCCGCTCGAGCTCAACTGATGAGTGAAATTGTACGTCCAGCGATTCAAGCAGGTAAGGCTGTCTTAGCAGATAGATTTGCTTGGTCAACTTTGGCATACCAAGGTTTTGGACGTGGGCTACCTATAGACAAAATAGAAGGCTTAATTGAACTTGCTATAGGTGACACCTGGCCCGATAAAACATTTATCTTGGACCTTACTGTTGAGGAAAGTCGCAAACGTCAAGACAGTCGAGGCGAAGCTTTAGACCGATTAGAATTAGAAAAGAATGAATTTTTTGAAAAAGTAAGACAAGGTTATTTACATGTTGCAAATAAGTACCAAAATAAGGTAGAATGCTTACAAGCCGTCGATACTGTTGAAAATATTCACAAACAAATAATGACTCAAGTGAAAGAACTATTATGAAATTAAAACGACCTTCAAGTGCAAGTATCGCATTATTGTTTTTACTGATTGCTTGTGTCAATCCTATTGCTGATGCCAAAAGCGGTGATTGGTATGAAAATATTTCAAGAATCAATAAAGTTCTTCTTGAAGTCAACACTAAATATGTAGAAGATGTTGATCCAGATAAAATCACTGAAGCAGCCGTTAACGGACTTCACGATGTTTTAGATCCTCATACTGCAATGTTCTCCCCAGAAGATTACTCTGATCTCAAAGTCAGTACTGATGGAGAATTTGGTGGACTTGGAATTACAATTTCAATTCGTGATAGTTGGCTTACAGTAATTACTCCTCTTCAAGGCACTCCTGCGTTTAAAATCGGCTTACAGGCCGGTGATAAAATCGTTAAAATTGATGGCGAAAGCACTGAAGGCATTAAAGTTGATGAAGCAGTAGATAAACTCCGTGGCATTATTGGTACTGAAGTAACAATCTCGATTGCTCGTGAAGGCTTTGCTGAAGCGCTTGATTTCACTATAGAGCGCGGTAAAATAGTTATTCACTCAGTCCCTTATTCTGGAATCGTAGAAGGTGGTATTGGGTATATTAAAATTGCTCAATTCTCCAAGACTACAGGTGATGATGTTCGAGAAGCTATTGGAGATCTCAAATCAAAAGGTATGAAAAAGCTTATATTGGATTTACGTTATAATCCAGGTGGACTGCTAAATCAAGCAATTGAAGTGAGTGATCTTTTTTTAGATAAAGGCAAGGTAATTGTTTCAACTAAAGGCCGTAATCAACAAACTGAGGCACGCGCTGAAAATAACCCTATTCTACCAAAGGATTTCCCACTAGCTGTGCTTGTTAATGGAGGCTCCGCATCTGCTTCTGAAATTGTTTCAGGTGCATTACAAGATTGGGACCGTGGTGTTATCATTGGTAAAACATCATTCGGTAAAGGCTCTGTGCAGACTATTTACCCTCTAGATAACCGAGGAAATGCTCTTAAGTTAACCACAGCATTTTATTACTTGCCACATGGTCGCTGTATTAACAAGCCAGAAAATGGAATCAAAATAAAAGAAGATGCTAAAGATTCAACTTCAATTGATTCAACTGCACTCAGGTTCTCAACATCAAATGGTCGTGAGACATGGGGAGCAGGCGGCATTAACCCTGACGTTGAACAAGAAGCCACATTACTTAACTGGTATCAACAACTACTTGAGCGAAATGCAATGTTCTTTAAATTTGCAGTTAAGCATAGACCAGAAATTGAAAAAGTGAAAACACAAGTTACACCAGCTTGGAGAATTCCATCAAAAGTTGTCGAAGCATTTGAAACATTTATTGGAGCTGATACTCTATTTGCTAAGTCTAAAACAGGGTCTGAAACGGTTGTTAATATGCTCAACGAAGTTGTAATAAAAGAAAATGAAGCACTCGGTATTGACAGCCTAAGTAAAGACACCACTGAGGTGGGTAAGGCTATTATAGCACTAGAGCTTGCGCTAAAGAAACAGCGTAAAACAGCATTTCATCAAAACGAAACTTATGTTAAACGAGCACTTAAAAGAGAATTTTTATCAGCTTTTATGGGTGATGAAGTTTCCACTTCTTATATGTTACAGTTTGACAAACAAGTTCAAGAAGCGTTGAATATTCTCAAAGACGAAAAACGATATAATAAAATATTAACCGTGGGTGAACCTAAGGCTGAAGAACCTGGTAAAGTCACTAAAACAACAAAGAAAAAATAGTGGGGAAGAAATGGTGCAAACTAAAATCACCAAAACTTATCTTAAAGAAGAGTTTGAAAGACATTTAACACGAACTTTAGCAATTTATTCAGCTGACTCAGCAACTGTATATGAACGCTTTTTAGCGATATCTTATACGGTTAGAGATCAATTGATTGATCGTTGGGTTGCAACTCAAAACACTTATTATGATAAAGACGTCAAGCGTGTTTATTATTTATCACTAGAATTTCTAATGGGTCGTACACTAGGTAATGCCATGTTAAACCTAGATATGGAAGAAGAAATTCGTGGCGCTCTGGAAGGGCTTGGATTAGACTTAGAAGATCTACGTGATGCTGAAATTGATGCAGGACTTGGTAATGGCGGTCTTGGTCGTCTTGCGGCATGTTTCCTAGATTCAATGGCTACTCTTGAAATACCTGCATACGGAATGGGTATTCGTTATGAATATGGCATGTTCCATCAGACGATTGAAAATGGTTACCAAAAGGAAAACCCTGATAACTGGTTACGCCTTCCAAATCCTTGGGAAATTTCACGTCCACAATACGCAATTAAAATTCCATTCTATGGACATGTTGAGACTTATCATGATGCGAGTGGCAAAGAACGTCGTCGTTGGGTGACTAAAGACTTCGTACTTGCGATGCCTTATGACACTCCAATACCTGGTTATAAAAACAATACAGTTAACACGCTTCGTCTTTGGTCAGCTAAATCAAATGACCAATTCGGACTTGATTATTTTAATAATGGCGATTACTTAGAAGCGATTCGCGACATGGAATTGTCAGAGTCTATTTCGAAAGTACTTTATCCAAATGACACTTCGGTAAATGGTAAAGAATTACGTTTGAAACAACAATTCTTTTTGTGTTCATCATCACTTCATGATATCTTGCGTCGCTTTAAAGTGGACCATAACGACTACTCAGTTTTTACTGAGAAAATCGCTATTCAATTGAATGATACTCACCCAGCAGTTTCAATTGCTGAGATGATGAGAATCTTCTTAGATGACGAAGGCATGAGCTGGGATCAAGCGTGGGCAATTGTAAATAAAGTATTTGCATATACAAACCATACTTTACTTCCTGAAGCTCTAGAAAAATGGTCAGTCAGCCTTTTCGAAAGATTACTGCCAAGACATCTAGAAATTATCTTTGAAATTAACACTCGTTTCTTGCGTCAAGTAAGTATGAGATGGCCTGGGGATGAGTCTAAACTTCGCGATATGTCTATCATTGAAGAAGGTGGTGACAAAAACATACGCATGGCCTTCTTGTCTATAGTAGGTTCACACTCAGTTAATGGTGTAGCAGCACTTCATTCGGAGCTACTCGTCAAACACCTGTTTAAAGATTTCTATGAGCTATGGCCTGAGAAATTCAACAACAAAACAAATGGTGTGACCCAACGCCGTTGGGTTCGTAAATCAAACCCTCTTCAGTCAGAATTAATGACTAAGAAAATTGGCGATGGTTGGATTCTTGAACTAGACCAACTTCGTGGACTTGAAAAATTCGCAACAGACAAAAAATTCCAAAAAGAGTGGCAAGAAGTTAAAAAGGCGAACAAACAAGTTTTAGCAGATTTAATCTTTGAGCAACAAGGTGTTGAAGTTTCTACTGAATCAATGTTTGATGTACAAGTCAAGCGAATACACGAGTATAAACGACAGTTAATGCCAATCCTTTATGCTGTTCATTTATATCTCGAGCTTAAAGACGGCAATGACTTCGCTCCTCGCACAATCATCATTGGTGGTAAAGCTGCTCCTGGATATTGGATGGCCAAACAGATTATCAAAATGTGTAATGCAATTGGTTCTGTTATCAATGCAGACCCTGCTACAAAAGGTAAACTACGCCTAATTTTCTTAGAAAATTATCGTGTATCTCTTGCTGAAAAAGTATTCCCAGCTTCTGACTTATCTGAGCAAGTGTCTACTGCAGGTAAGGAAGCTTCAGGCACGGGTAATATGAAGTTTTCTCTAAATGGTGCTTTGACTATTGGTACTCTTGATGGTGCTAATGTTGAAATTGCAGAAGAAGTAGGTGATGAGAATATCTTTATCTTTGGTAAAAAAGTTGAAGAAGTTCAAGAGATTCTTGAAGAGGGCTATCGTCCGTGGGAATATCTACAGACCGTTCCCGATCTTAAAAGAATCATTGATTTCTTAGCAACGGGCTTCTTTAACCCAGATGAGCCAGATGTGATGACTCCTATTCTAGAGAATCTTATTCAACATGATCCGTATCTAGTTTTTGCAGACTTTGAGTCTTATCTTGCAGCTCAGGCTGAAGTAGATAAAACATATCGTGATCAGGCCAAGTGGACTGAAATGGCGATCCTCAATGTCGCACGTATGGGTAAATTCTCAACAGATCGCACGATTGATCAGTACAATAAAGAAGTATGGGGCGCTGGTCGCGTTTCGATTAAACTAGACAAATAAGGAAATTAAATGTCAAAGTATATCGTTGTAGGAAACACATCAGATAGCTCTGTAGCTATTGATCTAGCGCGTCTTATGGGACTTGCCATAGACGTGTCTGATTTAGTTTCACTCAAGCTTTACTCTAACTCTGAATTCTGTCCAAGATTTATTGGTCAGAATCCAGATACCGAAACTATTGGTGAAGTCCTCAAAGACACCACGGTAGTCATCGTCTCTACGACTTCAAATCTTATCGAACGTAACTCGCTTGCGATGCGCAATATGATTTTATCACGAGCCGCAAAAGACAATGGTGCCGAACGGGTAATTCTATTTGAACCAGATCTTTATTATTCTGCTCAAGACCGAGGACCGAAACGTTATGGTGCCGATGAAGCCGATCGGGATGATAAAGATTTAAAGAAGTTTAATGGACAACCATTTACTGCTAAACTATATGCTGAATTGCTTAAGCAATCAGGTGTAGATACAGTAGTGACTATTCACAACCACTCATATAAAGTTCAAGATTTATTTAGAGCAACATTCGGTGACGATCAGTTCCACAACTTGATTCCAGCTGAAGTTTATTCTGACTACATCAAGCGCTCTGATATGCTTCAATGTGGTAAAGATGGTGATAACCTTGTTCTTTGTGCTCCAGATAAAGGTGCAGTGCCATTTGTTAAAATGGTACATGAAGCGCTGAATCTTCCTGAATGTAAAATGATTACTCTTGCTAAAGAGCGATCAGGTGAGAGAAACGTATCAATGACAGTTGATCCGAGTTCTCCGACGACACTGGAAGAGATCAAAGGTAAAGATATTATTGTTCTTGATGACATGGTTCGTACCGGTACTACAATTGTCCAGTGTTGTGAAATGCTAGCTAATTGTGAGACAGGTAAGGTATGCTTTGGTGTGACTCATTTCTACACAAGCTCTGAAGCTCGCGAAAATTTGAACACGCCACACATCCATGAGATTCTTACATCTAATTCTATTCCGACGATCCTCAATCGTGATGAACAAGGTCGTCTTAGACGTAAACTTGTTGTTCTCAAAGTAGGTAAGTGGGTTGCGGATTATTTGCTAAATGATATTCTGGGTGAAGATGATCCACGTTATGAGAAGGACCTTTATTCAATTGATATGTCTTCGCAAAACAAACGCTGGCCTCCTCCTCAAGGAAACTAGTTTAGTTGAGGTTTCTTCATTGAGTTCTATTATACAAAAAAAGACCTACTCTAAGAGCAGGTCTTTTTTTGTATGATTTGGAGTTCTTAAAGGTTAAGTTTTCTGTATTTTACTCACCATCATAAAACACACCATTCTCATTAACAATATATTTCAAATCCCCGTGCAGACATGTTTCCCTAATCTCCAAACTAGGTATCCAAGACGTTAACCTCAAATGTGCTATAGTCGAGATATGAGGGTGTCCATATGAATTATTACATCCATAAGAGATTGCCTTATGATGAGGTTTTAATTTATCCAAGAATTCTAAACTAGTTGATGTCTTTGAGCCATGATGCCCCACCTTTAATAGATCTACAGTTCGAAGCGACCCATTCCCTATCAAAGTAAACTCTTCAGCTTCTTCCAAGTCTCCTGTGAGTAAAACTCTAGAACCTTCAAACTCAATTTCTAAAACTAGAGATGATTTGTTTCCGACATTTTTTTGTTGAGGTAATGGCCAAAGGATACGTGAATTTATTCCTTCAGGGAATTCAGGTCGACGGCCTGACCACAAAGTATCCAGGTCAATAGCTTGATGAGCGGATCTTTTTTTTAATACTTCTAAAAGCTTACTCCATCCCCAAGAAGGGTACAAATCTAGATTGGTATAAATACGTCCGATACTCAATTTTCCTTGATAAGATTTCAAAGTATCTCCCTTAGCAAACACTAACAGACTGTCAGGAGAAAAATATTCTAGCAAAGCCCCAAAATGATCAAGATGGTGATGGGTGATGATAATCCAATCAATGTGAGTCAAACCATCAGCTAAAAGTCGTTTCTCTAAATTGTTCCATATTTTTTGACCTGGTGGCCCGACATCAACGAGGCCACGAAAGTCTCCTTTGGAAATGAGTATAGCATCACCTTGACCAACATCTAAAACCTCAATTCGAAGTTGGTCTGATTCATTGTCAAGAAGTTGGAATGTACAAGAATAAAGCGTAAAAGAGAATAAGCTGAATAGAATATATTTTACTAAGGATAACAGCAAATTCAAATTAAATAAATTATTATAATTTTTATCACCACACATTTAACACCTTTAATCTTAGATAAAACAATAAAAGTGTGACGTTTTAAGCAGGCACTTAAATCAGGGATTATTTAATCTAAGATAAATCCTTACGCACTAGCTTCACGCTCAGGAGAACGACTCCTGATCTGAGCAAACAATTGAGGTAACAATTGGTTCAAGCGGGCTTTCCAATCATTCTTCATCTGAAATTCATTTTCATTAGACATGAGATTCATAGATAGAGATCGCCAATATGATTGTGCACTTGGGATCGAGCAATCAATTAAACAGCTGAGCAGGATCGTATTAGGTTCATAGACAGGACCTCGGCGCTCACCTGGATTGAGATATAAATCAATAATATTTCTTGGAAAGAAAGCGAGTAGTTGATTCAAAGCAGACGTTCGCTCGTAAAGATTTTGACCAGGTAGGTATGATAATCCAGCGCTTAAGCTAGAATTCCATTGATGTGTCCATCCCGGTCGTAGTGATTTAATCTCATTAAATGATTGTGGGAATCTTGTAAACAAAACCCAAGAATCTTCAAAGCTTGGCATTAAAGTAAAGTTTAACTGGTCAAGGTTGAAATAAAGTGAGGAGGGGAGCTCGCGAACAGGGGTAATCGTGCGCATAAGTTCGAGAAAATATAATGGTGCTTCAAGGTAAGCGGTAAGACTCAAGCTAGGCATATCACTCTTACGACGATATTGTCTATGCTGGCCATTGGTTTCTTGTGGCGCTCTTAGAAGTTGATGTAAGTGCTGCATCTTACTTTGAGGATCAAGTAAGGCTTGATATGCTTCATTTAAAAGTAATGTTTTAGCAGCTGCTAAGGTTTTTAGCTCAGTACCTAGATGTTGAACCTTGTCAGGGTGGTACTCACGACATTTCTGAATCCAAGCTTTTCTGAGTTCACTGTCAGTAGCTTCTGGGCTTTGTTCCAAAATTCCAAAGTAATCCACCATCAGTTGAGTCTTTTTCCTTCAAAGTTTAAGTATTAATTTATATTAAAAATTAAGAAAATTGAACAGGTTGCTTAGATGATTGATAAAAAGTTAGACTCATGGATTCAGAAGCCTTATAATTCGACCCTACCTTTCTTAGAGCAGATTCCAAGAGATGTACAAAACCTTCTCATCCAAAAGGCGCAGATTCGTGAATATGACGAAGGTGATGTCATTATGAGGCGTGGCGCTGTGTCTGAAGATTTCTTTATTCTGCAAGTTGGAGAAGTTAAAGAATGTGGTAAGAAGCATGAAGGGAAATACCTTGAAGAAACTGTTCTGCCCAAAGGTTCATGTTTTGGTGAAGCTAGTATTTTATCTGGGATTCCAACGAGTCGCACATTTGTTTCTTCTGCTTTTTCAACCATGTTAGTGATGAACAAAGACACCTTTTTAGAATTTGTTATTGAGCGTCCTGGAGTACTTGTGGTGATGTATAGAGCGATGGCTGATGCAATTGATCGTCGGACCAAATCTTTAGATAATCTACTCAAACCAGGTGTTCAAGGCAGTCTATCAACTCAATCATTTATGGATATTGCCCAATCGTTTGGGAACTCAATGAAGACGGGATTAGTGAGTCTAGATAATGCAGGGGTTCAGGCGGTAGTGGGATTTAATAAAGGCAAGATGATTTACGCCAAATCGACTCATGCTGAAGGCGAATTAGTACTTGATGATATCATGACATGGGAAGAGGGTAACTTTTCTTATGAACATACTGAGCCAATAGAAGAGATCAATATTGAAGGAGATACGATGGGTATTTTACTTGACGCCCTTCGCCGTATTGATGAGGCGGGCATGGTTGAATAAACCACCTCATTTTATTCTTACTCTGCTGACTCTTATTTTGGGGTCGGCTTTATTTTTAGTATCCTGCCAAAAGAATCAGGAAAAGGTCAAGCCTAGTCAATGGCCAAAAGTACAATCGCAATTAGAAAAAAAACTTACAACACTTGTTGAGATATTTAAAAACAATCTGAGAGAAAATGAATCAAACGGTCATCAGCAATTAGCAATACAAGTCAGTTTAACTAATTCTTTTAGCACAAAATTATTTTCAAAAGAAGAAAAAGAATTAGCAAATTTACTTCAAGTCCTTTGTCCGATTAAATTCTCTCACCATTTGGATTGTGTGAGCTGGGCTGCTCATAATTTAGCGACTACTCAAGTGAGCTTTTCTGAACAAAAGGAACTAAAGCTTTTGTTTGGTCCAGGACGAGGAAAACATATTGCGAGGTGGCTTCAATCTCAGCAACCAGGTTTACTAGTAGCAAATCAAATTATTGGGCGAGAGTTATTTTTGGAAAAGCAAATAGATGAGGCACGCGATATCTTGACTGAAATTATTGCCAAAAACAAGCAAAGTGGATTTGCCTATTATTGGTTAGGGCAATTAGAAACGCAAGCGGGTAATTGGGAGGAAGCTGAGCATTGGGTTATGCAATTTCAGGCTATAGGAGAAAAAGAGCTCAAAGCTGGCAACATATTACAATATCAAATTGAAAAAGCCGAAGAGGAGGAAAGTATTAATGAGAACTTATCAGTCCTTTATTCGCAATACTTTACCCTCCATAGTGAGGCAAAATTTGAAAATCCATCGGATTTTTTGAAGAAAACAGATGAGCTTTGGTTGAACATTTCAAGTCAATATGGTTTTACTCTTGATAGTCCCATTGAAATCCTCGTTTACGAAGGAAATAAATATTCAGGACGTAGTGCTAATATATCCTGGATTGCGGCAAGTTACGATGGGAAGTTGAGAGTACCCTTGCAATCTTTAAAGACTCAAAAGCCAGAAGCTTTACTCAAACACGAGCTCATTCATGCATTGTTAGATAAGTCAATTGGACCAAGTGTACCGATTTGGTTTCATGAGGGTTTTGCCCAGTATTATGAAGAAAAGCGAGTAAAAAGCGGACATTTTACGCAAAAACCACCTAGTTTTGATGAAATGAGAGAAAAATTTGCAAGTCAATCCGACCCTACTAAAGTCAGAGATATGTATCTGCTCTCACTAAAAATGTTTGAATTGATTATCAATGAAAAAGGTGAAGAAAACTTCAAAAACATGCTTTCCACAGCGATGGATGAACATGATTTTGAATCAGCTTGGCTACAATATTACAACGGAGCAGAGTGGGAAGTGAGCAGTCTTTATTCAAGATCCTTAAAAGCCCTTTCCTCAACCCATAAACCTTAGTATTTTGTTACAAACCCCTGCTTAAGGAAAAGTCATGTCTAAGATTAGTTTTATTTTTGCCGCACTTATTGTGTCAGTGCAACTCTTACCCGCTCAATTTCTAACTGAAACTCCTCCGCCCCAAGAAGAATCAAATACTGCAGGTGCTAAGCTCTATTTTGATTATTCAATTCCGCTGAAAGGAATTACAGCTAGCGTATCTGATTTTAGGGTTTATCAAGATCAGCCTACTCTTGTGTATTATTTCTCAGCACTATGTCCGCACTGTAAAAGCTCTTACCCATTGATTGCCAAAGTATCTGATCAATTTAAAGACCTTGGTCTTAAAACAATTGCTGTGGCTATTAACAACAATTCGCGAATTGATGTTTTGAAATTTTCCAAAGAGCTGAAAGCAAAACTTCCATTTGCACAAGATGTCAGTCGCCAATTTTCAGACAAATATGGTGTAGGCCATGTTCCTCTTACTGTACTTATCAAGCCTGATGGGACATATATTCGTTATGACCATGTTGGTGAGCAAATTGAATATCTTAAAGCAGAGATTAAATTACTTTTAGGTGGCTAACTTTCCTTGAACTAATACTCAGTATTACTTAAGAAATAAAAATTTATGTCAGCAATTTCTACAGAACTTAAAACTATTGTAAAGCCTCAGGACTCTCCAGGGGCTTTTATTGTTTGGTTATGTCAAAGGTTTCCTTATCTACAAGAGGCGGAGTGGCTTGCGCATATTGAATCAGGTAAAGTTCTACTTAACGGTGATAAAGCAGACCCCCAAACTCAGATTAAAGTTGATGATGAAGTTGTTTATTTTTTAAAAAATCATGACGAGGGTGACTTCCCTCAAAGCTTTGAAGTAATATGGGAAAATGAACATTTTTTAGTTGTTTCAAAACCTGCAGATTTACCCATACACAAAAGTGGTAGAATCTTTTGGAATACATTAGTTAACCTGGTCCGACGCACTTATGGTTTAGAAGAAATATATCCACTTCACCGCTTAGACCGAGAGACAAGTGGTCTAGTGATGATGGCGAAACATGCGAACCTTCGTCGTCAATTCAAATTCCCTCTAAATCGAATTTTGGGGGAGAAGATTTACCTTGCGTGGGTATGGGGGGATTGGATAAAAATTTACGGATCGGATATTACCCAAATTTATGATAGGCTCTTAGAACGACCCGAATCTAAAATCAGAATAAAGATGCACTGCATTGACAAAGATGATCTACTTTATGAAAAAGCCAAAGTTGCACATAGCGAGATACTTCCAATATGGGTAAATAAAGACCATAGTCAAACTCTTGTTGCAGTCCGTATTCATACCGGTCGTAAGCACCAAATTCGAGCACATCTCTCAGGCCAAGGATTCCCTATTATTGGAGATAAAATTTATTCACAAAATGGGGATAAGTACTTGAAACAATCAAGTGGGCTTGCTCTAAATGAAGTTGACTATACTGAACTTGGGGCAAGAACTCAACTCCTACATGCTTTTAAATTAAAAGTCAATCTACCACCAACATCACATGATGGTGGATTAATCAAAGTCCGAATTCCAGATTTAAAGCAACAAATATTTTATAGTCATTTTTGGACGGACGAGTTTGAAACTAAAATTAAAACACTCCCTATGTTGTCAAATAATCAAGCCATGTTTAACACAGAATTCATGTTGAAATGGCTTGAAAGCCAGATAAATTTTAAGGATGTTCAATGAATTTTTTTGATAAATATATATTCACTTATGGTCAGTCAATTTTTAATAAAATTCATTCAATTATAGTAGCACCTCTAGTATTTATTCACACAAGAATTAGAAGTTCAAAAACTCTAGTATCAGATACTCAATCGGGTGATTTATTTCTGGTGGCCCACCGTGGTGTGAATACACATCCATCCATTATCGAAAATACCGGAGAGGCATTTAAGTTGGCATGGCAGACGACACAAAATATCGAGTTTGATCTTAGAATGACTATTGATGGCGAGATTGTTATCCATCATGACAGCAATCTCCAAAGGCTTTGGGGTTTATCCAATGTAATATCAAAAACACCTTTAGCTGAATTGAAGATTATTGCACCGCAGATACTCACCTTGAATGATTTAATAGCATCTGAAACACAAAGACAAAAAGAATATCAATTTGATAATCAAAATGCATTAAGCTCTACTTGGTTTGTCGAAATCAAAACAGAGGAAGACTCTAGGCATTTAATTCAACTATTAAATGTCTTAAAGAAATTGTTGGGCCAGTTAAGTGAAAACAAAGCTATTAGATTAAAAGTCATTTTGATTAGTCTATCAGATGATGTCATGGCAGAAATCAAAACTATTTTGAGTGACTATGATCGTTCGATGGTCTACTTACTTAATAAAGAAAAGGCTTTGGGTTATATTCAAGAAGATTTAGAATGCGGGCTATTGGGCTGGTATTTTAATATGCCAAAGATTGAACACAACAATATTGGCATCGGTTTTCTTAATCACAAATCGTCTTATCGTTACTACCAAATTAAAAATGAACAACGAATTTATCATGATAAAAAACCAGTATGGTTATTTAGTGACAGGGTTGATCTTTTTTAAGTATGCTCCTTCAAAACTAGCGTAGCTCCCACCTGTTTAAAAACTTTTTTAGATGCATTGATGAAATCATGTCCGTCGATATTAATTTTGTACAGAGTGTTGAGTATTACTACAGTGTCAAAGCCTCGCCATGAATCACGACCTTCATAGATTTCTTCACTCTCAATAAATTTCAAATAAGTATTTATTTTATTTTGTAATAAAATTAATGTCTGATCATTCCACTGAAGTGAGTGCATCAAGTGAAGCTCAACTTGATTCTCTTCTAGGTGAAGTCTTGCTCCATCAATTTGATTTTCGTTTTCAACACCCATGGATTCCACCTTATCATTCTATTCACAAAGGAATATAGAATTTATTATTGGTAGATTAAGCTTGTAGGTCTAGGATTGTACCAGATGTCACTTCCATATTACGCGCGATAATTTCATCGACTATAGTCTTAATGTCTTCAGAATTTTCGGGTTTTTGAGCATAGTCATCTATAGCTGAAGAGTTGTAACCAACAACATCAGATGTTGATGCGGTTACATCAACATCATTTTTCTCAAGATTACTTACAGTGGAGCTGACTTTAGAATCATAATAATCAATCACTCGGCTTGTAATTAGCTTTGAATCTTGAACTTGCTTGAGAAAGTCCAACGAGAAAGCTGAATTTTTTACCTCAGGGATACTGCTGAGTATTCCTTGGTTTTGTGATAAACTCATCGTGCGAGCAGCTTTGTAATTGTCACCGCCGAAATTAATAGATGAAATGTCCATAAAAAGGTCTCCTACCACTATCTTCGGAATTTGAAATTAAAACCTTAAGGCTTATTTGAAGTTTTACTTGAAGTTTGCTTAATTCTGGTTTTTTGGAGGGAATCTCAGCTTAATTTGCTTAGAATTTTGCTGAAATGGTTTAAATATCATGAAAAACACCTGAAATATGAGAGATTGCTCTCTTTTAATTAAATTTGCAAATATAAAAATCTCTGAATAGCAGGAGACCCCCAATGACTTTTGAAGAAATTTTAGAACTCGTTAATGAGCGAAAAAGAGAAATGCCTGAAGGCAAATCTACTACAGCTCTTTTTGAAAAAGGTGCACACGGCATCGGCAAGAAATTAGCTGAAGAGGCGTCAGAATCATGGATGGCTGCTCGCTTTGAATCTAAAGAAGAATGTGCTGAGGAATTATCACAAGTTCTTTATTATGTCGCTTGTATGATGGCCGAAAAAGAGATCACCTTAGAAGAGGTTTATAAAACATTATGATTAAAATGGCACTTCCAAATAAGGGCGGTCTATTTGAGCCGACCATCGAGCTTTTAAAGGCTTGTGGCTACAAAGCCAAAAAAAGTTATAAGTCACTTTCTTGTATTGATGTTGAGAACGGCATTGAATTTTTCTTTCTTCGCCCTGGGGATATCCCTATGTATGTCGGTAAAGGGATTATTGATATGGGGATTACGGGTCTTGATTTCAACGCTGAGTCAGGTTCTGCTGCAGTGCCTGTTTTAGATCTTCATTATGGTCATTCTCGTCTTTGTGCTGCAGTGCCTAAAGACCTGGATATTACTGAGCTTAAAGACATTCAAAATATGCGTATTGCGACTTCTTTTGGTGGTATCGTTTCTTCTCATTTTAAACGAAATGATATGTCAATTATTCCATTAGAGGGAGCTGTGGAAATTTCAGTTGCTCTTGGTGTGGCTGATTGCGTTGTTGATATTGTTGAGACTGGGTCAACTCTTAAACAAGCCGGGCTGAAAATTTTGGGTGAACCACTTTATCATTCTAATGCTGCAATTATCGCACATCCCGGTAAAGAAGAAACGTCTGAAGTACTCAAACTGAAGAAACGTATTGAAGGTCATCTTGTTGCTATGAAATATGTGATGGTTGAATATGACGCACCTAAGACCCTTCTTGACCAAGTTTCGACTTTGACGCCAGGTATTGAATCGCCCACCATTTCTCCTCTGCAGGACCCTCAATGGGTGTCTGTTAAAGCAATGGTTCTTAAGGCTGACGCCAACAAAATCATGGATGAGTTGTGTGATTTAGGTTGTCGTGGAACAATTATTACTCGAATCGAGAGTGCTCGGATCTAAATTCGCTTGTTCACTTGATTAAATCCAATTATAAATAAGCATTTCTGTTATTCAGAAGTGCTTATTTTTTTAATCACTTTTCTCTTTTCCTCAAAATTTCACGACCAACTTTGTATTTAAGTTGATTGACTTGAATAGAGTAATTTTTAATCAAACTAATGTTTCATAAGAGTCTTTTGTTTGACTTGGATGAAAAGAGTGAGGTTTTAGATGATCGTGATTCAATTATACAGGGTATCCTATCTAGTATACGATGGTTATCGCCAGGCAAGCGCATCTCAATTGAAATTAAAAATTTGCCAATGATTCTTCCTGTCAGGGTTTAAGGGTCTTTGGTTGGACTCGGATTTTGTTCAGATGACCCCATTGAAGTTTTTATTCTAGGTCTAGATACCAAAGAAACTCTCACACCAGATGGGCAGTGAGTGATGGTGAATTTGTTAGTAAGATCAGTTGTTCACAAGTAGGTAGAAATTGAAGTCTAGTATTACCAAAAGGCGTGCCCTCAAGATACACATAGATTTATTGAAATGGGAATGCTTTTTGCACTTGATCACGGTTACCACCATAGATACCTATGTCGCTTCGAGTTCCGTCGTCATTGAAAAAGTAGAATCCTTCCGGTCCAGCATGAGTCAATGGGGAATATTTACTTAGTAGGTATGGCGACTTTAAACTAGGTCCTCGAGGAATGAATTTGTCTACCGTAGCAATACCTAAATTTTGACTTTTAGATCTAGCTGTTGATTCTAAGTCCATAATGTGTGCATCAAGTACTTTAGATGCAGGAGTTTTGAGTTCGAGATCTTTAAACTGGAGAAGCTTGGAGCTTTCTGTACCAACAAAGTAAGGGTCTATAAATAGGTTGTTTTCTATATCGACTGAATCACCTAGATGGTTTGTCTTTGTGATTTTTTTAATTTGCCAAGGGCAGCGGTAACAATCATATTCTCCATTTTCCCAAAAATTATTGAACTGAATTCTTGCGGCCGCTTTTTTATCAGACCAAATTCCGTAACTATAATTTTTATAAAAAATACTTGAAAAAACATTTGGGGCCGCGTTATCAATGACTATTCCGGAGCTGAAATTTTCGGTATAAATATTATTATACAAATCAACATTTCCATTGATAGAAAGATAAACCCCGACGTTATTTCTTTTAAAAATAGAGTTTGAAATATTAAATTTAGACCTTTTCACTTGGAAGGCCCTATTGGCTCCGGAGATTTGAAGGTACTGAATTTGAGCTGTCAGGACTTCTGCGGTATTAATCCTGATTCCATCCCAAGAAACGCGATGTTGAGTTGTATCTCTTGGTCGAATAATCACCGGATTTTGAGGCGATCCATTTATATAAAAGGGGCCGTCAACTTTAAATGATATGAAAAGACTATCGTTATAATCATGCTGATTAATGAAATAGTCAACATTCTCATTTTGTTGCTCTTTGTCTGAACAGATGTCCTTGGGCTCTATAATGATTTCGACACCGGACTCAATTGTGAGTCGTCCTGTTGGTAAAATAACTACATCACCAGTAATAACATAAGGTGAGGCAGACCGCATGAAGTTGAGCGGTCTGTCAATCACTCCACAAAAGGGTGTTTCAGCCCAGTTCAAGCCAAAAAAGCCTAAAATAAGCCCAAAAATTATTTGAATATTGTTTTGTACCATGTTTTTATATCGGTTCATTGATTTAAAAAATAAAGTTTTTTGAGAATTTAAACAAAAAACATAGGTTTTGGGATAGTAGACTGCAATTAAGTACTTATCAACGGCAAGGACTTAGATACTTTTGGCAGACATGTGATGATAACTCTATCGGAAAGAATTTTTGTGACAGCAATAGATTGGAAAGCAATGAGTTACACTCACCCTGAATTTGAGGGTGGTAGGCTATTGCCTGTACTTAAAGCTATTCATACTCAATCCATTTTAGTAGCGTTTGGCTTTTCAGCCATTTTAATGGTGTGTTTAAGAGTTCTTCGTGGGATTCTATACTCGGAAGCTGAGCCTCTGCTTGGATCAATTGATTTATTTACTTTCGCCTTTTCATTTGTTATCACCTCTATTTTAATGAGGATTTTAGCTAATGCTCTCGATGAATATTTGACTCAAGTTCAAAGTGAGTTTACACGTGGCGCTTTAATGACTCAGAAATTCAATGAAGTATCTATACTCGGACTTGTAAAAATCACCGAAGCTCGTGATAGTAGTATTGCTAATCACAACAAAAGAATGGGTGAGCTTTCATATATAATTGCCAAACAACTTATCAATCATGGCGATTACAAAAAATATATTAGCGAAGAATACAGTCAAGATTTAAAAGTGGCTGCTCCCTTGCATGACATTGGTAAAGTAGGCCTATCTGATAAAGTTCTCCATAAAGAGACAGATTTGTCGGGAGATGAATTTGAACTCATGAAAATGCATGTAATTATTGGTGGAGATTTCATTTCAGAACTTCAAAAAAGCCTACCTTATCGAACTTATTATACTTTAGCCAAAGACATCGCTTATCATCATCACCAACGATTTGATGGCAAAGGTTACCCCAATGTCCTTCAGAGTGACAAAGGCGAGAGTTATTTTATCCAAGCAGGGGTTGGCTCACCTCTTGAAGGAAATAAAATCCCACTCAGCGCTAGAATTGTAGCTGTGGCTGATACATATGACTCAATGGTATCTGATCGCACATACAAAGAGCCTAAAACTCATGAAGAGGCTTATCAAGCTATTTTAGCTGAGCGAGGGCTGCAATTTGATCCCGATATTGTAGATGCATTTTTAGTTATCCATCGAGATCTACAAATGATCGTACAAGGTGTAAGAGCATAGACCTTTCTTTCTATATTTAGAGCATGAAATTAAAAATTGTTTTTATGGGAACTCCTGAATATTCAGCAGCCCAATTGAAATGGCTTGTTGACCACGATTATGATGTGGTTGGCGTGGTGAGCCAGCCGGACCGACCTGCAGGTCGAGGACGTAAATTGACACCTCCAGCCGTAAAGATTATGGCTGATGAATTAGGCCTACCTTGTCTACAACCTGAAGACCTCAAAGCCCCGGATTTTCTAGATTCATTGAGTGCTTTTGAATCTGACTTATTTGTAGTTGTTGCTTATTCTATTCTCCCACTCGAAGTACTAGCAATTCCCCCTAAAGGCTCTGTTAATCTTCACACTTCGCTTCTACCGAAGTACCGAGGCGCAGCTCCTATACAGTGGTCAGTTCTCAATGGTGATGACTTTACTGGATTAACTGTTTTTCAATTAGACTTTAAGATGGATCATGGGCCTGTACTTGTTCGTAGGCAGGTTCCAATCGAACCCGGTGAATCTTCGGGTCAATTATTTGAAAAAATGATTCCGGCCGGCCAGCTCGCAATTGCTGACGCCTTAAGCGAACTTTCAAAGCCTCAACCGAATTTTCAAGAACAAGATCATTCTAGTGCAACCAAAGCCCCCAAATTATTTAAAGAAATGGGCGATATTAATTGGCATCAAAATACTGACCAATTAGTCGCTTGGATTAATGGGCTCAACCCATGGCCGATGGCATATACTTCTCTTCATTCAAAAGTACACCGTTTAAATCAAGCACTCCCTTGGCATGGTGAAGAGTTTAATGTGAAGGACCCAAATCCAAGTCAGGATCCAGGGACATTAGCATGGGGGCCGAGTAAAGAATTATTAATTCGAACATTAGATGGTTGGATCGAAATTCACGGCATACAACCTCAAGGTAAAAAGGCTCAGACAGGTGCTGATTTATTTAATGGTTTGAATGAAAAATTTGGTCAAAAGTTTGAATGTCAAATCGATGAAGAGACACTCGTTAAAATCAAAAAACTTCAGGCTAGTACTCAAGTTTAGAATTGAACAAATGTTATGAATGCAATAAATGAAATAGAAATCAAGTCAGTTTCAGAACATGGTCTAGAGTCTCGTCTTTTAGCATGGAAAGCATTGATGGCATGGAAACAAGGCGAAGGTTTTATCGGAGAGATGCTAGGTCAAATCGCCTTGACTATGAAGATCAGCCCTCAAGATCGTAACCTCGCACTAGAAATTGCATTGGGTGTTTGTCGTCAACAATCATTACTTGAGCATCATCTCAAGAAACATCTCAATTGGTCTAAGACCGACAAAGACTTACGTTACCTTTTATTGGTGGCTATCTACCAGCATCATTTTTTGAATCAAATTCCTGTATATTCTATTGTAGATACAGCGGTTCAATTAGCTAATAATGAGCTCAAAGGCGGTATACGCAAATCAGGTTTTGTCAATGCTATCCTACGTAAATGCACGAGCGAAAAGCTCCCAACTCCCAAAACAACTTCCTCTAAAACAGCGGCGCTAAGATATTCTCATCCGAGTTGGCTAGCCCACAAATGGGTGGATGAAGTCGGTTTGCAAAAAGCCTGTCTTCGGATGAAGGCTAACAACATGAATCCAACTCAATGGGTTCGAGTCCGCACTGATAAGATTTCAATTAAAGATGTGGCCTCTCAATTGTTGATAGAAGAAGTTGAAACTCGTTTTGAAACTTATCTTCAAGTATTCAAAATTGGTGAAGTTTTGAAATCAGATTTATTTAAAAATGGCTTGATTAGCTTTCAAGATCCAAGCTCTCACTTGGTGTGTTTGATGCTTAAGGCCTTACCTGGTGACAAAGTAATAGACTTGTGTGCTGCACCAGGTGGTAAGACTGCATGGTTATTAGAACGAGGTGTTGAAGTTTTATCATGCGATTTAAAGTCTCACCGCTTAGAACAATTGCAAGATGTCAAAGATAGACTCGGACTCAATATCCAAACACAAACGATGGATTTACTTAATCCAACGATTGAAGAGAAAAGCTATAGTCATGTTTTACTAGATGCACCATGTTCTAACCTTGGAGTTCTTCATAGAAGACCTGAGGCGAGATGGAATATTGAAATGAAAGATATACGAGCCACAGCCGAGCTTCAAAATAGATTATTAGAAAGTGCGGCAACTTTAGTGGCACCAGGTGGTGTACTTGTTTATTCAACTTGCAGTCCAGAGCCTGAAGAAACAATTCTCGTAGTTGAAGAATTTTTGAATAATAATCAAGACTTTGAACTTGAGCCAGTTAGGTCTATTGTGGGCCGTCGATATGTACAAGGTTCATATATGAGGATTTTCCCTGCACCAGGTTCTTTAGATGGTTTCTTTGGGGCTCGTTTGGTAAGACAAAAATGAATTCAGGTTTGAGTTTTATTTTTATCTGTCTGATAGCGAGTGCGACACTTTTTGGTGCAAACTTAATAGATGATTGTCAGCCATGGGAATGCAAAGGGGGGTTGCTCACTAGTCTTGGAGTTATTACCCCGTTTTCTTTTAGCTCAAAACTTGTCAATTCTACATCTGAAATTAAAAATGCCAAGCCATTATCTGATCACATACAACCGGCAGCTATTTTTGGAATGGGTCTTGAATTAAATTATTTCAATCAGATTGAGATGGATCTGAAACTACAATATGCTCGCCTTGATGCGATTAATTCAGAAACTGAAGTAGTCCCTCTTCATCTCGTTTTAGTAGAGGCTGGATATTCTTATGTGTTTTATGGTCGTTGGGGGGCTGGTCTTGGCATGCATTTTATTCGAGCTCGGTCAACCTTGGATCGTCCAATGTTACTAGAAGACAATGAGTCTGATTTTGGTCATTATCTGAGATACTCGAGTATGCGATATAAAGTTTCGGATGTGAGTTTGGGTGCAGGCATTACTCATTGGTCAGTATGGACAAAGCCTGCATGGTCACAATTTATTGGAATTGAGATTCAAGGGAGTTATCTATTATGGTAAGCCGCTTTATGTCAGTTTTTTTATGCTTTTTAATAATGACAACTCATATTTGGTCAAATGAAATAGATTCACTAAGTGGACTTGACTCTCATTCAACTTCTACCATCGTTCAAAATTATGGAGAAGACCTAATTACTCGCGCAATTATTGGAGGGGAACCTGTCTATGCAAGACAAAATACTCAAAAGGCATTTTGGCGTAGAGGCTTGAGTCCTTTTAATAAAATGAATAGTTTTCTCTCTGGTGATTCAATCGGCTCCTTGCTTTTAGGAAGACAGACACCAGCTCTCTCTATGACTCCATGGAACAGCTCGAACGCCATTAGTATAGGTAATGAAGTTGGAGACCCATTATACCAAGAATTAAGAAAATCACAACCCGGTGCAAACAGGACTCCGAGCATATTATTACACGGAACTCAATCATTTAGATGGAAATCATTCGGGGACCTTCAAACTAAAATTGACCTGGGATTTGAGCAAGTTGATCATATGTCTAGCCAAAGTTCCTCAGAGAAATTTATCCGCTTAGGCCACAATCGAGTCGATCACAAAAAAACATTAGATAGTCCAGAGAACGCGCATGCTTGGTTTGGTGAGAACCTACCTACATCATCAATGATGTATGTAGATTTGAGTTTTGAATCTCAGAAACAATACTCAGGAATTGCTGAATATGCCCACAGAACTCATTTCAAAAAGGGTTTTCTTTGGTATAGAGTAGATACAGCATATACAAAGTGGGATGAGTCTAGTTTAGAAATCCCATTTCAAGTTAGTCAGCTATATAGTCAAGGTCATTATAAAAAGTTCTATTATGAAAATCAGTTGATTCTAGGTGAGTATCAATATTTTGATGAAAACAAAAACTTGAATTCAGAAATAGAGTCAGAACTAGACGCAGAATTAGACATTTCCCCTGAAATAAATCCAAAACCTTTTCAACAAAACCAGTTCAGAAGTTTTGGTCTGGAATTAGCTCAGGGTTCAGAATGGCAGTCAACTTCAAGAATAGGTATTCATGATATACAAATTCCTAACATCAGCATTTCCTTAGGCGGGCTGCATTATTACGATGTCAACATTGCTAAAAAGAAAGACCTCAATACGTCTAAAGATAGCGTCCTTCCGCGATTGAACTTGGTTTTTTTTGAAAGTGGATATAAAACTCAAACCATATCAGGTTTTTCTCTAAGCGGAGATCAACTCATTGGTGGGGATTTGGGTCGGTATCAAGAAGATTCTTTATTTACACAACATCCCAAAACAATAATGAGCTATGCTACAACTTTATCCTACGCGAGTTATTCGAACAAATGGGAGCTCCAAGGTTCGATATCACATAATTACACCAATAGCCTCAATCCACTTACTTCCGCCCAAAGGCTCAGTGGTCAGGATAACTATTTAAGTGACTATGAGGCAAATTGGCTAGAGATCGAGTTAGAAAACAGGTTTAATTTCTCAAGCCAAGACTCAATCTCAGATAGAAATCCCAATAGAACCCCAAACACATTTATATACCAGAACTACCTGAGTTTTACGCATAAATACTTTAATGGTCTTGATGGGTTTAAAAGTGAAAATAATCAAATTAAAAACCAAAACCAATCACCTGAGCTATCTAGTTTTCAAGAAGCTATAAAACTCGCATGGAAGCCTGCGCATAAAGTTCAATCATTAAGCCAAGTCCAATATGAAAAGTCATGGGGGACGTTGTGGAGTCAGATGTACATGACTTTTCCTCAATGGCAGTTATATCAATACCTTCATATTCAGTTTGATACCGGCTTGAGTTTGATACCTATTTATTCCTGGAAATCCTCTTATCACTTGAATTTTTACCAAACTACTATCCCTGCTCGTCACCAAATTCATTTAAAAGTGTCTCAAAGCTTATTGAAGAACAGACTTAACTTGTGGATTGAAATGATTAATATGATTTCTGACGATGAAAAGCTACACCCTGAAGCAAATGAAGACCGTTTTCGGACTCTTATAGGTGTTCAGTTTAATTTTTAAAGATTGAAGTACATCGAGATTTTCTTGATCTGAATAATTGCATCCTTAATAGGGGGGCCACCACCCCAGTCAGCATTACTCAACGTCCAATGATTGATTAAAATAGACCCTACTTTGTCAGGTACATTGGAGTCTAAGGTAGTCATCAGAGTTCCATCAACATAAAAGATGACTTGAGTTGGCGACCAATCAAATCGGTATTCATGAAAACCTTCAGTGGGGTCAAAAGGCAAAGTCATCTGCTTATGAGAGTTGGGTCCAGTATTCTCATGGATTGTAAAATAGGTTTCATTTTGATCTTGGGATAGGAATTCAATATCAATTTCATTGGAGTCATCTAGGTAATAGAAAAACCCAGTCACCGTTCCAGGCTCTTTTGTCGCTTTGAGTTCAATACGATAAGATCCATAGAGAAATTGTTGTTTTTGACTGACAATCTCAGCACCGGTTGTGGTCTCTCCAAGTGATGTGCCACCGGTGACTTTCAGGTTTAATGCTCCGTTCTCAATCCAAACATTATCCGCGCTATGCCTTCTATTGTCATTTCCCCAAGTTGAGATTCGCCAATCACTATTGCCCACAATATCGGCCAAGCCAAAATCAGTGATTATGGAGTCAGTCCATTGCACTAAGCTTATTTGGCTTGAAGAAGATGAAGCGAGAAATGATGAGGAAACTTCAAACTCGGTCGAAATCTCTTCATGAGAAGCTTCACCAGAAGGTTCAATAGGGGACGTTGTGTTATTTCCACAAGCATTCATGAGAATTAGACTTCCAGATAATAACAGCAATTTTAATTTTTTCATATGATACTCCTAAGTTGGTTCTCAACAAAATAAACCAATCTCTAGCTTCTAACTTGACATGTTGTGCCTGAATACTGATAGTATTCCACTGTCAACTCAAAATATCAAGAATAATTGCCTTGAAAATCAAGTCAAAGCTAGGTAAAAGCCTGAGCTTTGTTAATTTGGTAACTATGAAATCAACAATCACCTTTTTGTTCCTGGCATCGACCTCACTTTTGTGGATATTATGGAACCACCCTACAAGTCAAACTCAAATCCTGAGTGAGACGACTTTGCCTAACCTAAGTTACTTTGGTGATTTTGATGAATCTGGTAATTCTGAATTTAAAAAGACTCAGCTGAGTGATGATGGACTTCTCCTAGAATTTAGATTAGGTGACTCGATTGACTTTCCTTATTTGGGAATTGCCTTTGAAAATACAGAAAAGAATGAGACTTATAATCTTCCTTTTTACGATAGCCTTAAAATTGATTTTGATTTTTTAGGAGAAGATATGGTCCCAAATGGTATGACCTTTCAAATTATCACAAAACCTCCAGAAAGGCTTCAAGCCAAAGATCGATTATTAGAATTACACCGTCATTTGAAATCATCAGACATTACGATTGGACTCGATCAATTTGAAATGCCCGAATGGTATGCCAAACAACAAGCTTTCCAAAAGGATATCTATTTTGATAACTGGTTGGAAAAAACGACTAAGATTGAAATCCTGTTTTCTGCCAAATTTCTAAAAAAAAACCAAGATTATCGATTGAGAATCAATTCTATTATCCTGGGAAAAAACACCCGTCATTATTTTTGGACTTTAACTGGGATGATCAGTTTTTTATGGATTGTATCCTTGCTGTTTTTCATAAAGGCTAAGTTTTCAAAAGAATTGACTCCTTCAAATGAACTTGATATTCTTTTCCAAGAAGAGCTCCAACCCATTCGTCAAACACTGAGTTCAGAAAAGATCAGTATTACTCCCAAGTCCAA
>CAWVXU010000028.1:0-29035 GCA_963934255.1 uncultured Fibrobacterales bacterium | reverse complement strand
CACAAGTTTTAACCATCGGCGCCTTTAATTTTTGACAAAGAGCTTCTTCTAAATCTCTCACGGCAGAACCTAAAATAAAATCTCCCTTTTCTAGAGAACGTTCTATTTCACGAAAAACAGAAAAAGCCAGAGAAGTCTCTTGCGAGTTCCATCTGGCTTTTAAGTCATTGATTTGTATTTTCAAAATTAAAAATGAGTCTTAGCTGTTTTCCCAATCGGGAAAACATTGAAGCCTTTTTGATACAAAGCATCGTGATCAAGTATGTTACGACCATCAAAAATACAAGCAGGTTGTGCCATAGATTTAAGAATACGATCAAAATCAAGCTCTTTATATTCTTTCCACTCAGTCACAATGGCGATCGCGTGAGCGCCCTCAACTGCTTTATAAACATCTTCTTCAAAGTCCACTTTATCAGCTACATCAGCTAAATCAAGTTTAGCATTCTTCAGTGCTTTTGGATCAGTCACTACAACTTTAGCTTTTTCCTCAAGGAGTTCGCGAACTACTGTATAAGCTGGAGATTCACGAGTATCACCTGTGTCTGCTTTAAAAGCAAATCCCAAGACCGCTATCTTTTTATCGGAAATAGTATTAAACATTGAAGTCAACATGTTGCGAACAAAACGACGCTCTTGCCATTCATTAATATCCACGACAGACTGCCAATATGCAGCGACTTCATCAAGACCATAGTATGATGAAAGGTAAGCTAAGTTTAAGATATCTTTCTTAAAACAAGATCCACCAAAACCCACTGATGCTTTTAAAAACTTCGGCCCAATACGAGTATCTTTACCGATGGCAAATGCTACTTCATCGACATCTGCTTCTGTCTTTTCACACAGTGCAGAGATTGCATTGATCGAAGAAATGCGCTGCGCAAGAAATGCGTTGGCGGTTAATTTGGAAAGTTCCGAAGACCAAACATTAGTCGTTAAGATACGATCAAGAGGAATCCAATTAGCATAAATATCCACCATCGTCTGACGGGCTTTGAGTCCTTCTGGAGTCTCATGAGAACCAATCAAAACACGATCCGGCAGCTCAAGGTCTGTCATTGCAGTACCTTCAGCTAAAAACTCAGGATTGGACACAATATCAAAATGAAGACCTTTAGTATTAGTACTCAAGATACGCTCAAGAGCTTCTGCGGTTCGAACAGGTAGAGTTGATTTTTCAACAATAATCTTATCGCCTTCAGCATGCTCTAGAATTGAGCGAGCCGTCTTTTCGATAAACTCAAGGTTGGAGGCTCTACCCGCACCTTGCCCATAAGTCTTAGTCGGGGTATTCACGGACACAAAGATGATATCAGCATCTTTAATCCCCTGAACCACATCGGTGGAAAAGAATAGATTTTTACCACGCTGTGCCATGACCACTTCTTCAAGGCCCGGCTCATAAATAGGAAGTTGATCGGAATTCCAAGCATGAATACGCGCTTCATTGATATCCACCAAAGTCACTTTATATTGTGGGCATTTTTCAGCAATTTTGGCCATAGTAGGCCCACCAACATAGCCGGCACCAATACAAGTAATGATCTTTTCAAACGATGACATATCTGCTCCTAAAAACTTAAATTACCCACATAATGTAATAAAGTGAAGTGAAGCTTTCTATTATTGATTTTATGAACTCAATCAACTGTTATAAAAACTTTGTCAAGGATCTTAAAAGTCCTATTTTGAGCCTGTTTTTAGTTTTTTTGAGCACATTTGGGTTGATTTTCGCTGAAAATAACTCAAGAGTTGATACCTCTATTGGTTCACAATCTGAATTTCATGTCGGGCTGAACTCCTCCTTTAACCCCGGTATTCGCCGAGCGACTTTCAATCAAGAGTTTGACCATTATAATCACTCAAACCCCGGCGCTAATTGGTATGCTCTTCGCGTTGATTCAGAAACAGCACAAAGTTGGCAGTCACAACCCCATTTTCTAGAACTTTCTTATTTGTTTCAAAGTGGTCCATGGACACTTCAAGCCAAGGGCGGTTTAGGTCGAGATATTGAGGCGTGGTATCGAGACGAGCTAGGATCTAATATCCCACAAGGTATCAATGAGCTCAATATAAACTCCACCCCTCAAGCATTCGCTCAGTATCAAGATGATTATTTCAAATTTAAAATAGGCCAATACCAACCAATTTTTGGGCCTACTCCCAAACGTAGTGTCACCATTAATTCTGAGCTTATCCACAAAGGTCTAGAATCTAGGCTCCAGCTAGGCGATGCATCGATGACTTGGTTTTGGTCCTCACTTGACCCCACACTCAGTACAGATGAGAAAAAACTCCAATCTCAAAGCCTCGTCTCAAATGCCCGTGGCGCAACTTACACTGATGAATTAAAAAGCCTTTATATGCATCGACTCGATTACAATTTAGGCAAACTAGAATTGGGTATCATGGAGTCCATCATCATCGGTGGTAAGCAAGCCAGCTTTTGGGAGATCCAACCGATCACTGTTTATCACAATAACTACCCTGATGGATATGCTAACACGCTACTTTCTATAGATTTCAAATGGACTCAAAACTACAACACTCTTTTTGGCGAAATTGGAATGGATGATTTGACGGGTGGCAATGCCGAAAGTAGTGAAAACTCCTCTAATATTATCGCATGGCGCTTAGGTTATCAATATGAACGACCGTACTTAGGTGGGAAGTTGAAAACTCAGATTGAAGTCGTTTCTGTCGATCCTATTTATGGTAATCGCGACCTCCCACTTTTACCATTTACTCAACGACAAGTCTTACGATCTAATTATCGAGACATGGAAGATTTAGAGCAAAAATTTGTCGATACTTATGTTGTAGATCAACCAATCGGGTATTTACGTGGACCTGATGTTATGGATTATTGGTGGGAGCTTTCTTGGGAAAATGCGACATGGGGCTTTGGTTATGAGTTAGGTTATCTTCAAAAAGGAAACTATGATTTTTCCAAAAAGTACAATCAAGCAACGAACAATCCAAAGGGCCCTGTAAGTCCTATTTTCAAGGAGCTCAGACAAACGATGGATGGGTTTTATATTTTACCTTGGAGGCATTGGAGTCAATCAAAGATCCAAGCGGGCTTCATCCTTGAGCAAGACTTAAGCCAAGATGAAAACAACTTTTCGGGTTTTTTCCAACTGACCTGGGGCGTGATTTAGTTCACCCTCAATCATTAAGCTGGTGATTACCAGGCTAAAGAGAGTTAAATAGGAATGATTATCGGTGGATCTTAGAAATTTTAATAACAGTCGGCATTGATCCTTAGTATCTTTAACAACATGGCAAATCCAACTATAAAAGACATACACCACGCATTATCAGCCGTGGCACTACCAGGTATTAATAAATCCCTCGTAGAACTGAGATACTTAAAGCACGTTGAAGTAAGCGACGAGGGTTGTGTAACCCTTCAGGTCGAGCTTCGTCAACCGCACAATAAGCATTTAGAAGACATTAAAGCGCAGATACTCACTGAGGTCAATAGCCAAAGTGGAGTCGCAGGTGTCGAGCTTCAAATCACCGCCGTTGAGCCTGCTAAAAAGCCCAAGCAAGAAGCTCCTAGTAACGAGCTACTCACGGGTGTCAGACACATCCTAGGTATCGCTTCAGGTAAAGGTGGTGTGGGCAAATCAACCGTCACTGCAAATCTTGCGATCGCACTCTCCCTAAAAGGTCTCAAAGTCGGTATTATGGATGCTGATATTTATGGTCCCTCTCAGGTTATGATGTGGAATATTCAAAACCCACCTATCGTGAATCCAGACAAAACAGTTTATCCAGTGACGGCAACCGGTGGAATTCGTGTGATCTCGATGGCCATGTTTGCTGAAAGCGACAAAGCTCTGATCTGGCGTGGCCCGATGGTCAGTCAGATGATTCAAAACTTTATATCCAAAGTGCACTGGGGTGAGCTCGATGTACTTCTGATTGATATGCCGCCAGGCACAGGCGATATCCAGCTGACATTGACGCAAAATGGACGACTTAGCGGCGCCTTAATTGTAACGACTCCCCAAGATGTGAGTGTACTCGATGCCGAAAAAGGACTTCAAATGTTCGACTCGGTCTCGGTCCCCGTCCTTGGAGTTGCCGAAAACATGAGTTACTTCATTTGTGATTCCTGTGACAAAAAGCATTACATCTTTCGCACAGGCGGTGGTGAGCGTATCGCTCGTAAGCTTGGGCTTCCATTCTTAGGTCAAATACCTATGGAAGCTGCAGTTGCTGATGGTGGAGATCACGGTGTTCCAGTGACTTATTCTCAACCTAACTCGGCTACAGGCAGAGCCTTTATTGACCTGGCTGATTCAGTCTATAGTCAACTTGAGTTGATGAGTAGCAATAACTCCCATGGACTCGGTGAATACAATTTTAATTGGCATGACTTGCCGGTGGAGGGTTAAGTGGCCAAAACTAAAACTTATATCGTTCCAATGGATTTTTCTCGAACATCTGATAATCAGTTGACTATAACTTGGTCAAACGGACAGGTCCAGAATATCCCGATCAGAACTCTTCGTCTGAATTGCCCTTGTGCGTCTTGTATAGATGAATTTACAGGACGCCCATTACTAGACCCAAGTACCGTGCCAATGGACATACTTCCGAATAATATTCACAACGTGGGGCGCTATGCTTTGACTGTGGATTGGAGTGACGGGCATCATACCGGCATATTTAGCTATGACTATTTGTTACAAATGTGATATAATAGAAGATTAATAGCATTGACATAAATTGACATAACTCGAGAAATTTGTCATATTATGTAGGTGCTAGGGTAATTTTTACTATTTGAGTTAAAAAAATTAGGTTTAGATTTTAGGTAACCATGAGCCGATACAGTGAATCATTATACTTTCGTGACCTCAATAGGCACGCTATCCTTGACCCTCTAGAAGAGAAAATTCTCATACAACTAGTGGCTCAAGGTGATGAAAATGCTCTAAAAAAGATTGTCTTGGGCAATCTAAGATTCGTTATTTCTGTTGCCCGCAAATATCAAGGTCGTGGACTCTCTTTACTTGAACTTATCAACGAAGGTAACCTTGGATTATACAAGGCAGCCAAACGATTTGACCACACCAAAGGCGTGAAGTTTATTTCATATGCCGTCTGGTGGATCCGTCAAAGTATCCAAAAAGCTTTGTTTGAGCATGTAGGGTCCGTACGTATTCCACCCAACAAACTAGCTCTTGTGAATAAATTTAAAAAGCGCCTCGTTGAAAACGGTGGTAACTATGAGAAAACAATGTCTTTACCAGAGTTTGCTGGCCAAGAAAAAGACATCGCTGAAGTCATGGATAAGATTATTGAAGTTTCTTTAGATTCACCAATTAGTGATGACTCGGGTATGGACTCCATATCTACTTTACTTGATGTACTAGGTGAAGAAGGCAAACAAGAAGCCAACACTGAAAAGCGTGAACTAACCACAATCATAGATGACATTCTAGAAGAGATTCCTCCTCGTGAAGAGAAGGTTCTAAGAATGTTTTATGGTATCAATTACCCAAGAGAATACACTCTTGACGAAATTGGTAAAGAGCTGAAATTGACTCGTGAACGCGTGCGTCAGATCAAAAACAAAACTCTTCGTAAACTTTTAAAACACAAAGAATACAAAGACAAACTTGTAGACTTCATGATTTCCAAATAATTTAAAATATTCCCAAATGATCATCACCCTATGAATGCTGGACCAATTGCTCCTTTACAAATAAAGAAAAGATTATACTCTAAACTATTTCTAGGGTTTGTTTTAATTGGTTTACTTGGTTTAGGTCTTCTGAAGTTAAAAGAAATGGTTTATCAACCAAGCTTCGTACCTGAGTATTTTCCATTTGGACTTGAGATGGAAGAAAGCGTCAGTATTGGTGATGCAGCAGATCTTGAAAGCGATGATGTTAAAGACTTAGGTGAAGACAAACAAGCATATAAACACGCTTTACTTTTATATAAGACGGGTGATTCTGATGGAGCCTGGGCTATACTTGACACCCTGATTGAAAAAAGGCCTGAGCACACTCACCTACTAGCTTTACTAGCTCAAAGCGCACTTGCCTCCAAACAAATGCCTGAAGTTCTACTCGACATTCGCCGGAAAATTCATCATTACCTTAAAAGTAACCAACACCCTAGTGTTTCTCTACAAAGAGCACTGATTGACGAACAGATTGAAAATTCTCAAGACGCACGGCAAGTCATTCATAAAATTATAAAAAGCAGCCCTCAATTCAGTCAAGCTCATTTTGAACTAGCTCGACTTGAAATAATGAGTGATGACTATATCTTAGCTCGCCGTAGTTTACAACACTCAATTAGTTTAGATCCACGTACTCGCGAAACAAGTTATGTGATGCTAGGTCAACTATTTCACCAACAAGGTTATCTTGACTCCCTTGATCAACTCTTACAATACACCCTAAAAGTTTATCCCTACAACTCAGACCTCAATCTCTATAAAGGCTATTTGCATGAGTATCGTGCCGAGCTGGAAGAAGCTAATCGTTTATACAAACGTATGCAACAGCTTCACCCTGAAGATGACCGATATATAGAAGCAATTGAAACTATAGGTCACAAAGAACCCCCAATCTCCCAATCTCCCAACCAAAACGAGCCTCTGTTGAGTATTGGGATTAAAGCCCTTGAAAGTCTTCAAGCAAACGACCCAGATAATGCTGGTTTAGCTTTTGCCTATTATAAATTACTCATTCTAAGTGCGACTCCTGATTTTTTAGAAAAAGCTAGAGCTTTTCACACTGAAAATTTAAACCGTTTTAAAAATGACCCAAGATGGAATCTTAATAAAAAAACCACAACGGATGAAACAGAAAACCCTCTTGACTTTGTACCAAAAAACAATTTTGACACAAGTCAAGTAAGTAATGAAGTTCCTGAATCACAAATAAGTTATGATGATACTCTCCTGGCTAAACTTCAATATGATTCAGATACAACTAATAAAAATCATAAAAGACATTGGGACCTCATGGGTCACTATCTTATCGATTGGGGTAGTCAAATAAGTGGACTAAAATCCAAATATCCCGAAACTGCGTTTAAGAGATTAAAGGATAATGACAAAATAAGTGTCTTACAAGAAAATTATATACAAGACAAGATCAGATATGATTATACTCTCATTTATAGAGAAAATACCTTGGCAGAGATTTTAATGCTCGTCCAAAAAGACAAAGGAAATAACAGCGACCTCTTAGGAGAAGTACTCCATCGGCTTGTGGGTGTTTCAGGAAAACCATCAAAAGTAAGACAGGAATATTGTTCTGGGTTTAAAAAGTTTAAAGCTTATCATTGGTCATCTCAGGATAACTTTGAAATTTTGATTCAGTTTGAAGGTAGATCTAGGCAAGTGAGATTGCTTAGACTCAACCCAGACCTTGTTCCCTCACCTTCTACGATATGCACACTTTTGCCCAAGTTTTTAGACTGGGATGATCAGAAAGACTCGAACTAATGAAATATTCAGACATCACTCATTTTCAATCAGGAGTTTCACTCCCTTTATCAGGACTTTGGTCAACAGAATCAGTAGGTATTGGTGAATATCCCGATTTGATGAAACTAGCAACATGGGCCCACGAATGTGAAATGGATTTAATTCAACTTTTGCCTCTCAACGATACAGGTGAACAGTCTTCCCCTTACTCAGCCCTTTCAGCATTTGCTTTAAATCCCACCTATTTGCGACTTGGAAGTATTCCTGGATTTGAGGCTTATAAAGAAGAGCTAGCTGATTGGAAATCCAAATACGACACACCTACTCGTATTGATTATTCACAAACTTATCGCTTTAAAATAAATTTGTTAAGAGACGTCTTTGAACACACGAAGCCTGATCTACTCAAAGATTCCGATCTTCACACGTGGATTCAAGATAATTCTTGGGTACGCGTTTATAGTGTCTATCGTATGTTAAAGAAAAAAAACAACCAAGCCTCATGGATTGATTGGACAGAATTACGAGATCCAAGCACCAAAGAAATTGACCAACTCTGGGTAAAGAATTACGAAAGCGTTCTTTTCTACGCATGGATTCAATATTGGTGTGAAAAACAATTCCAAGCCGCAGCTCAAGACTGTGAAGCTATTGGCGTAAAAATTAAAGGCGATATTCCGATTTTGATCAGCGAAGATAGTGCTGATGTATGGGGTCATCGTCAATTGTTTGATATGAATAATCGCGCAGGCGCTCCTCCTGATATGTTCTGTACAGATGGCCAAAATTGGCGCTTCCCTTGTTATCAATGGGATGTACTTAAAACCTCAAATTATCAATGGTGGAAAGATCGGCTTCAGCAAGCATCTAAATTCTATCACGCTTTTAGAATTGACCATGTTCTTGGGTTCTTTCGGATTTGGCAAACACCTGAAAAACACAATAGTGGGATGCTTGGCCGTTTTGTTCCCTCTCAAGCATTCAAGGTAACTGAATTACAGACGGCCGGGTTTCATGAAGGCCAAATTTTGCATTGGACTAATCCAAGCTATAGTGTTGAAGAACTTCAAGCTCGTGGTTTAGACCCCTTAACCCTAGCTAATCAACCCTTCTTTGAAGGACTTTTTGGGAACACAACTCATTTTAAACTTCGCTCATTTTTAGGTGAAAATGAACTGAAAAATCTTGATGAGCAGACCAGGAATAATTTTCTCAGGCTTATGAGTAATCGAATCTTTAATCAGTATGAAGAGAACCCAAGTCAACTTTATCCCTTCTGGTATTGGTACGAGAGTGATGTTTATAAAAACGAAAGCCCTGAAATTCAAGAGCGCATTCGTCAAGTCTTAGGCGACAAAGAACAATCTCAGGATCAGTTCTGGGGTGAAAACGGACATGGTCTACTCAAAATGATGCGGGATGAAACCGACATGTTGGTATGTGCTGAAGACCTCGGTGTTGTGCCGAATTGTGTGGCTCCAACTCTTGCTAATTTAAACATCCTCAGTCTCAAAATTGAACGTTGGGCAAGAAATTATCATGAAGCTGGTGACCCCTATATTCCAGTAGAAGAGTACCCAAGATTATCGGTTTGTTCTCCTGCCTGCCATGATACATCCAATCTTCGGCTTTGGTGGGATGAAAAGGACCTGGATGTTGAACAATACAAGAATCTACTTGGTTGGGATGAACTACCTGATTATCTGACTGACGACTTAGCTTATGCCGTAGTTGCTCGCAATCTATCTGCAAATAGTTTGATTGCTATTTTACCACTTCAAGATTGGTTAAGTATTGATTATGACCTCAGGTCTCCCACTTCAGAAGAAGAGCGCATCAATATCCCTGGTACTCAAAACGACACAAATTGGAACTGGCGGATGGCGGTTAGCTTAGACGAGCTTGAAAATAATAGCCTTTTCATACAAAAAATGAAAAATTTGATTCTAATTAGAAAAAGTAGACCACTTTAGCTCACTTTTGGACTTTGTAAAGTTTTAAAATAGATGTATTTTATATCTATCTCTCTAAGTTATTGAATTTTAATGAGATAGCAACATTTAGGAAATTATTTATGAAATCAATTCAAACTATAATCAATCTACTCATACTTGTTGGTGCGTCGACCTTGTCTTGGTCGGGGGAGAGCATCTACGACAAAAACGACTTGCGTCAATTTATAAGTATTGGCGCCGACTATCGTTTTTTTGATGTCGGTGATCTCAATGCAACTGTTAATGGCGTTACCTCACATGTTATTAAATCAGCCGATGGGGAGCTTAGCGCTCCAACAACCCTGACCAAATTGCCGAGTGGTAATCAATTCTATGACAAAATCCCTACTGGAACTTTAGAGTTTGGTGTTGAATATCAGCAATATCTTATTGGCTTAGGGTTGAATTTATCACCTCGTCAATCCATCTCTAATCCTAGTACTTCAGAAACAACTATTGCTACAGCGCTTGAACAAGACACTATTCTTACTGATATCGTTCAATTTCAAGACCCATCGTTTTATACCTATGGAGTAGACCTTAAGTTAGGTTATAAGGTTTTATCTGAAGAAAATATTTTGAACTTTATCCCATCACTTGCAATGGGTATTCAAAGTATTAATGTTGAATTCCCTGCACTTGTTTCAGGAATCGAAGAAGGCGAACAAATTGAATCCAAGCCTTATTCAACTTTTGCTAAAGTCATCAACCCTGAGCTTGAAGTACGTATCAAGCTGAGTGGACCAATTAATCTAGGCGGATACGCAGGGTATCGTTTTATCTCATTTGATAAATTTAAGATCAACGATGATGTTTATTATGGGAATAATGACCTTGACATGGACCAGTATTACTTAGGTGCCAAGTTCACTTATGTATTCAAATCAAACAATGAAAAAGCTGGCGTTCGTTAAAAGAGCGACAAGTAATAGGGTCTTAATAATTTAAAAGCCAAACTCACTGAGTCTGGCTTTTTTTATTTGCCTATACAAAAACCTTCAAAGATCCGTCCTAAAATGGAATCAACTGATATTTCACCAGTTATTTCCTCAAGCGCCAACCTTGCCTCACGTAACTCAAAGGCTAATATTTCAGGTGAAGCATGTCCTAAAGCTAAAAAATCTAATGAAGCCCTTAAAACAGCCTCTGACTTAACCAGGCATTGAAATTGACGCTCACTAGCCATCCAAACTTCTTCCTTGGTCTCATCTTCTTCAAAAATTTCTTTATTGAGAAATACTTTCAATTCGGATAGCCCGACTCCCGATTGACTTGATACACCCAGTGTTGTTTGATGTCCAGCAATTTGATTGCTTAAAACTGTACTTCCATCCACTTTATCTAGCTTAGTTAAGACAGCCACATCACTCTGATTATATGAGCGCAATTGATTTTTATTGAGTTCGACAGCACCATCTATCAGGTGTAATCTCAAGTGAGCCTTTTTGACTATTTGTTGAGTCTTCTCTTGTGAAAGTTCATCCAAATGATCAACCGCCTCGCCAAGTCCTGCAGTGTCTACGAGTTTAATTTCTCCACCATCAAGATAAAGAGTTGTTTCAATATAATCCCGCGTTGTCCCTGCTTGTGTAGACACCAGGAGACGATCTTCCTCCAATAAAGCATTAATCAGAGAAGACTTACCTGCGTTGGGTTTGCCATACAAAACGACCATAGGCACTTCAGATTTCTTACGGCCTTTGATGTGTCCTTCTTTGAGACCATCAATCAGTTCTAATATTTTAATAATATCCAAAGACCAAGCATCAAGTTCAGCATCAGCTTCCTCTTCAGCGAAATCAACTTCGAGTTCCATCTTAGCTGACAAATATTGCACTTGATCAACAAGCTCTTTAATTTGCTCAGATAGTTCACCCTTAAGTAGTTTTTGAGCATTCTCAAGGGCTTTTTCATTTCTCGAGTGAATCAACATCCCAATAGACTCAGCCTGGATAAGGTCAATTTGACCATGCTCAAATGCTCGACGAGTAAACTCACCTGGCTCTGCCATACGAACACCATCCACCAAGATGAGAGCATTGATGATTTTTTTAATTAGGAGCATATTCCCATGAGGGAAAAGTTCAATACTATCTTCACCAGTAAATGAAGAGGGAGCAGCGAAGTAAATCGCAAGTATTTGATCGAGAGTTTCACCATCGCTCTTAAATGGCAAAAGTTTCGCCATTCGAGCTTGAGGTTCATTTTTGGATAGAAATTTTAACCATACTTGACGGGAACCAGGACCAGATAACCGGATCACAGCCAAAGCTGAGGTGCCTGGCGGTGTCGCTAGTGCCAAAATAGTATCGTTCATTTTACTTTTTCTTTTTGGACTTCGACTTTGACTTCACCACTGTCGCTTCTTTTACTCCATCAGGAATTGCAGCTGGAGTATTAGATGCTCCAGTAAAACGGTATTGGAAAATAGTGAAAAGGTTAGACACAATCCAATAGATAACCAAACCAGAAGGCATCACAGCTGAGAATAAGAACATCATCACAGGCATGACAAATATCATGTTTTTAGCAATAGGGTCAGCTGATGACATTGATTGTTTCATTTGGAAGTACATTGTTGCAGCCATAATTGGAGGAAGCAAACTAATTCCATGAGGCATCACAAGCGGAATTTGAAACCCTGCATAAATAATATCTGGTTGAGAAAGGTCAGTAATCCAAGCAAAGAAAGGTTGACCACGAAGTTCAACTGCACGGCCTAATACAACAAATAGACCAATAAATATTGGCATTTGCAAAATCATAGGAAGACAACCCATAACAGGTGCAAGAGGATTAATGCCTTTACTTTTATAATAACCCATCATCTCTTTTTGATAACGACTAGGGTCTTTAGAATATTTTTTACGAAGGGCTTCAAGTGCTGGTTTGTGCGCAGTCATCGCGCGCATAGATTTAATTTGATTAATTGTCAAAGGCATAGTAGCGAGCTTCACAAGGAAAGTCAGTAACATAATAGCGATGCCATAATTACCAATAAAACCATAAAGAACATTGAGGAAAGATAGAATCATCCCACAGATACCAACAAACCACCAATCAGCACCCACAATAGTCCAGCCAGAGAAAAGAATCTCTTCTTGACTTCCACCAAGCGCTTTTAGATCACTGTACAAGAGAGGTTGAACCCGAACAACAAAGCTACTTTTGGCAGATTCAATCTTTGCATCCCAAGATATGTCATAAGTGATAGGTGCAGGGTTTTCTTCTGGCTGAGAAATAGGATTTGTTAGAATACGAGTTTTTATAGTCTCGTCGAACTCAAATAGAACAGCTGCATAACGACGACGAAGACCTAACCATTCTATCGGTTCTTTCTCTTCATTAAATTTCTCAGATTCGTCCGTAGTTTCTCTAAAAACTTCTTCTCCAGTAGAATAAACAACTTCACTGAAATAGTAGTTTGAACCAAATGTTCCAATTTGACTAATGTCTTCTGTTTCACTCATCCCACCAGACCAAGAATATCTTAGCTCGTTGGGTTGAAAATTCTCAAAAACGACTGATTGGGTAAATGTGTCAGCACCCTTTGTGAAAGTAAATGTTCTTTTGATTTGACGCCCTTGAGCATCTTGCCATGTGAAGACGACTGAAGTTTCTTTATTGATGGTTATTTCAGGCTGACCACCACCTTGAACTTCAAATAAAACTTGAGAGAAATCTTTCTCATCAATTTCAAGACCCAACATTCCGAGCGAATCTTCTTGGATAAGTTCTGGAAATTCTCCTGCATCATTTGATAAATGGTGCATCACAATAGATTTGACTTTGGCACCCTTGTTCGTCAGGATAACATCAAATTTATCTGTAGCAATCTTCACCGTTTGCTCAGAAATCTTTGGAGCTAAAACCGTATCGATGATAGTTGAGTCATCTGGATTGACGCTAATAGTGGGAGGGTTATAGGAATCAGCTACTTGTGCTTTACCGGGAACACCAGCTGCGACTGTGCCCTCTAGTCCTGCTGCTGTTGTAAGTTCTGTGGCTTTTTTAGCCTCAGTTTCTTTTTCTAACTCTTCACGATTTTTAGCATCATTGGACATCATCCAAAAAAGACTGATCGCAATAAGAGCAAATGCAATACTATTTTTATTCATAATCTTTCTTCTTGACCGGTTCAGGTACCGGATCAAAGCCACCTTCATGTAATGGGTGACAACTTAGTAAACGTCTTAGGGCTAGAACACTACCTTTCACCGAACCATGCATTTTAATTGCTAAAAGTGCATATTCAGAACATGTAGGAACGTGGCGACAACTTCCTGAGAAAAAAGGCGTATGAACTATTTGATAAAACCTGACAAGGCCTACCATCAGATATTTCACAATTCTTGATTCCACTTTTTATCAGCTTGAATAGAAGCTTGACTGAGGAGATCACTTGCTATCCAAAACAACCCGTCTTCCACTTGGTTTCTCACAGGTGGTTTATAGTCAAAAACCATCCAGAGTGGTTGATTCAAACAAAGTTGATTCATTCTAAACGCTTCTCTCATTTGTCTTCTCACAGAGTTTCGATCCACAGCGAGCTTCAAATTCTTTTTGCGTAATAAATATGACAACCTATTTTGTCCATCTGGACTAGGAGCAAAACGGAGAACCAGACTTCCCGAAGAGAGCCTGGTACCTGTCTTAAACACTTGTTGAAACATAGCCGATTTATTTAATCGGAAGTCCCTCAGTTTATTTTTTGGCGATTTCGTCACTTACCGTTAAACGGCGACGACCTTTGGCACGACGACGAGCCAAAACATTGCGACCATTTTTTGTTTCCATACGTGAACGGAATCCGTGTTTGTTACGACGTTTTCTGTTACTGGGTTGAAATGTTCTTTTCATGATGAACCCTTTCTAAATTTGTCGCTCAAGTTATTAGATTTTCACTACTATGTCAACCCCTTCTTTTATAAGTTGTTGATTTTATTCAATGTTAAAGACTTTTTCACACGAACCCACGCAGCTTTTAATCCATGATATTCAACTACATTTTCCACCCCATTCTCCAATTTTGTGCCTTAATATTTTCAACCCTACTATATATAGTAGGATGGAAGAAAACGGTGATAGCCCAGAACACCAAGAACACTATAAACTTAAAGACATTAAATGATGAAAATAAAAGTGGAAATACTTTTAACTTCACGCAACCATTTTCAAGATATCAACTTCTTTTTGCTCTTTCATATGATTTCTTATCCTTTATACTTTTCAGAGTTTCCTCAAAAAAATTCCACCCTACTATATACATAAGCAAATCATCTCAGGAAAATATTGATGAAATCATTGGGCACAACCTCAAACAAAGACCTCACATTCTGTACTCAATGCATTTTGGAAACTTTGAGTGGATGGCCCAAAAGATCAAAAACTATGGCATTGACCTACAAGTAAGTATTCACCCAATGCACCAAACCTTGGCTTCTCAATTTTTACAATGGCTTCGCAAAACCCCTACAGCAAAGAATCAAACCCAAAACTACACTAGAGATTTTAGAAATCAGTTCCAATTGATTAAAGACAATTTAGTTAAAGGAAAAACCCTAGGCTGGATGATGGATCAAAATCCACAAAAGCCGAGCTCGATAATAAGCCCTTTTCTAAATTTGACAACTCAATGGAACCCCATCCCTATCTATTTGGAAAAAAAATTGTGCCAAGAGAAATATTACTGTTATATCACGAGGGAATCTGGCATTGTATTTAATTCTACTTATTCGATTCATTTCAAAAAAACCAAGACCCCTTACCCGCATTGTTTTCAAAAATTTAAAGATATTATTCTACTTCACCCAAATCATTACTATGGATTTACCCATAGAAGATTTAAAAACTCCCACCCAGAGTTATACACCAAAAAAATATAATTGAAAACACAACACACCAATTTCTACCCTAATTTAATCTATTCACAGCGCTCAAGTTTCCTCCATTTTCACCATAAACAACAAATTTAGGGGTCCTTTTTTAAAGTTACAGCCACCATTCCCCAGTAAATAATCAAATATCGGGATTTTTAGGCCTATAAATTAATCAGAAACACTGTGTTTATTCACCATATCAACACCACACTCCAGAATCACCAAAAAAAAAACCAGTTATCAACCAACTAAACCAACTAACAACGAGAAAATTAGTGTTTTTAACAATTCTATCAACACAAGAAACAATGTTTCACGTGAAACACAAACCTAATGTCAATAACTCACCCAAAATAGAGAAATTTTTGTTTCACGTGAAACATATCTATCTATATTTTCAATAGTTAATTAACAAACACAAGGTTTCACGTGAAACAAATCATTGAAAAAAAACTTGAATGTATGGGTTTTAAAAAAACAATTCACAACGATCAGATTGAAAAACTCATTCAACTCAGTGATTTAACCCTTAAATGGAACAAGAAAAACAATCTTATATCAAAAGACAACGAAAAAATTATATGGGAACGCCATATTTTTGATTCATTAGAAGCTTTAAAAATTCTGCAAAATGGAAACAATAATGATTCTATTTTAGATATGGGATCAGGAACAGGGTTCCCACTTATCCCACTTACTATTCTTTTTCCAAATCTAAAATTCTCATCTATTGAGCCACGTGAAAAAAGGGTAAGGATATTAAGGCAATTCAAAAGAGACCTTAATCTAAAAAATTTAAAACTTAATATTGGTAAAGCAGAGGACTACCTCAGTAAATTAACAGCCAATTCTTTTGACTTTGTTAGCAGTAGGGCGTTAGGGAATTTAAACGAAGATTGGCAAAGAGCGAATTCCTTTTTAAAAGAAGGCGGAAAGTTTATTACTTTTAAAAGCTCTTCGGAAAAAGATATATTCAATCAAACTCCTTGGGAGTCTATTCAATACAATCATTTAGAAGATTCAGAACCATATTATTTGGTAACTCGGGAGAAATAAATGGCTCATATTATCGCCACAGCCAATCAAAAAGGTGGAGTTGGTAAAACAACTACTGCAGTTAATTTGGCCGCTTGTTTAGCTGCTTTAGAAAAAAAGACCTTGCTGGTTGACATGGACCCCCAAGGAAATGCATCTCAAGGTGTTGGGGTAGATGAAAGACAAGAACTAGATATATATGACGCATTATCACTTACTGCAAATATTGAAAGCTTAACTAAAGAAAGCATTTCACCATTTATATATGATACAGATATCGACTACTTAAAATGTCTGCCTTCGTCTACGAACCTAGCTGCTTTTGAAATTGAACTTATGAGCACCCTCACACTATCTCGAGAACGAAGACTTCAACAACTTCTTGAGCTCATTGAAGAAGATTATGAGTATATCATTATTGATTGCCCTCCATCTCTTAATCTACTGACAATAAATGTTCTCACCGCAACAAAATCTGTAGTCATTCCTATACAATGCGAATATTATGCATTACAGGGCTTAGCTGAACTATATAATACAATTCGATTAGTTCAAAGAGCTCTTAATCCAGGGCTTGAAATTGAGGGAGCTCTCCTAACCATGTATTCCAACACAACATTATCAAAAGAAGTGGCACATGAAGTGCAAACAGATTTTGCTGAAAAAGTTTTTAAAACAATTATTAAAAGAAATGTTAAATTGAGCGAAGCCCCTTCTCACGGTAAACCTATCATATTGTATGATATTTTATGTTCTGGGTCGCAAGGGTATATGAGACTCGCTGAGGAAATTATTTTAGCCAAATCTAAAAGTTAAAAGCTAAAGGAAACTTATGTCAAAATTAAAAAAGGGTGGCCTCGGCAAAGGTTTGAGTGCCATCTTCAATGAAAAGCAATTACCTGATATATATATAGATGATTCCGCTTCAAGAGTTGATGAAGTTTCTCTTTCATTAATTGAACCGAACCCTTATCAGCCACGTCGTGTTTTTAAAGACGAAGAAATTGATGAATTAGCACTGAGCATTAAAGAGCAAGGTTTAATCCAACCTATCACTCTGCGCAAACAATTTAATAAGTATCAGATTATTGCTGGTGAACGCCGATACCGAGCTCACCAAAAGTTAGGTAAAGATAAAGTTACAGCGATAATCTATAATTCCATTTCCGATAAGCGCATGATGGAATGGGCCCTCATTGAGAATATTCAACGAGTACAGCTTTCATCAATCGAAGAAGCCAAAGCATTTTCTCAATTGATTCAAGAACACGGATATCGCCATGAAGATCTAGCTAAAGCGATTGGCAAATCTAGAACAAATATCACGAATACAATGAGGCTCCTTAATCTACCAGAAACAGTACAAGCATGGATTCATGATGGAAGCCTAACGGCAGGACACGCAAGAAACCTTTTAAAACCTGATGTGAGTGATCCAGAAAAACTCGCTTTGAAATGGATTCAAAACGGAACATCAGTTCGACAAGCAGAAGCTAGCACTCCATCAAAACCAAAAGCTCCACCTGTTCCAAAAAATAAAATTGAAATAAGAGATCCTAATGTCGTAGAAGTTGAGCGTAATCTTATGTATGCTCTAGGCACTAATGTGAATCTACAAATCAAAAAAAGTCGCGGGCAAATTGAAATTTCTTTTGAATCGTGGGAAGACTTAGAGCGAATATCAAAAATGATTAACGCTGGTTCAGAACACGTTTAGAGACTTATATGAAAACTAAAAAATCCTACTATAAAATTCAAATTATCCCTGACAGTTCAGGAGCTCTTAAGTCTTTTAGTATTCCTAAATGGTTTTTGAAAATATTGTTATTGGGAGGTGTATTCATTTTCTGTGTAGGAATATTAGTGGTTGTCTATTCTACTGACATAGCAATACAATTAAGAGAACTAGATGCACTAAAAAACCAAACGAAATACCTCATCAGTGAAAACAACGACTTGCAGCAATCAATAAAACGACTTGATAAGATGCAAACCAAGCATCAAAGGTTAAAAGAATTAGCTCAAATTCTAAAAATAACAAAGATGACTGACTCTTTTCAAAAAAACAAACAAACTCAATTGAAGTTACTAGAAAATAAAGATATTGAAGAATACGTCAAATCAATACAAACAAACTATTTAGACCAAAAAGAAAACAAAGGAAAGATTCCTAACATCCAACCAGTTATAGGGATTTTAACCAATACCTTTTCACTCGACCAAAAACACCCAGGCGTAGATATAGCAGCTATATTAAATGACCCTATTTACTCCACAGCACCTGGAGTCGTTACATTTTCAGGCTGGAAAGATGACCTGGGTAAAACGATTACAATAGACCACAGCGATAATTACCAAACAGTTTATGCACATCTCAATAAAATATTAATTAACAAAGGCGACTTTGTTGAGCGAGGCCGAAATATTGGAATGATAGGTATGACTGGAAACACCACAGGACCGCACTTACATTACGAAGTCATTCACAACAATGAAAACCTCAATCCTGAGAATTATTTTGGTAAAAAATCAGAAGAGGAAATCAAGGAAATTAAAAATGTCAAAAACAAATAACAGTAATCTTATCACCCAACTTTCAGAAACCACAGTGCTAACAGGTGACATCCATGTAGCAAACGACCTAAGAGTCGCTGGCAAAATAATTGGAAATATAAATTGTGAAGCTCATCTAGTTATTCTTGATGGTGCTGAGATAGAAGGGAATATTCTTAGTCAATCAATTACACACAATGGTCTCATCACAGGCAACATTGAATGTCTTGGTCAATGTGTTCTAGAACCTAACTGTAAACTTAAAGGTGATATCAAAACCAAATCACTTGTCATTAATGAAGGCGCTACATTTGAAGGTAGTTGTCAAATGAACCCTGGTTCGTCTACATCAAAATCTGCAACATCAAAAAAAGGTTCATTATAGTCTGTGAGGAAAGTTGTTGGAATAGCGCTCAGTCTGGGATGGGTTATACTCATCAACTTACTCGTTTTCATATTTGCAGGCCAGTATCTAGATGAAAAATATGACTTATTTCCTTGGATGACTCTTGTAGGTGTCTTAATAGCATTTACTTCAATCGGTACCACAATCTATCATATTTGGAAATATTTACAAAAGTGACAAAATTTTTAACAAAATTGATTCAAAAGTTTATATTTTATGCGCTCTAGAATGAAAAAATTTTTAATTAACATCTTTGTTATGAATTTAATTTTTATTGGATTAATAACATTGGCTCAACACTCACTTGGGTTTGTAGTGAGCGCAGACAGAACACAAGCTCTTATCTTGACTTTTATTGCATGGAACTTTATCCTCATTAAATGTTATAGAATAAGGGATTCAGAGAAAAGACATCTAATTTTTATGGCTCTTTTTCCTCTGAAGCTTTTTGTGGTGGCAATGGTATTTTATCTAAGCCAAAACACCTTAAGGCAAGAAGATACTGTAGTCTGGGTATTAATAGTGATTGTAAAATTTTTTGTTGCGGAAGCATATGCGGTCAAAACCTTGGTTAAAACTTCGATAAGTAAATGAGAAAAATGAAACTTCTATCTTCGATTTCTGCACTAGTTGGCTTAGGGGCCTCAAGCACGTTTGCTGGAGGCGATAACCTTGGTGATTTCATGCTAGGGCATATTGCCGACTCTCGTGAAGTGTGGCATTTCTTCCCTAAATACGGACATTTAGATTTAAGAGGTGAATGGTTAATTGGGGGTATCAACTTCTACCCTTCACTACACACAATCATGCTGATACTATCTATCATAGTTCTGGTTCCTTTATTAAAAATGGCTACCAGCCGCAAGAATAAAGTTCCAACATCTCGATGGGGACACGCTGTTGAAGCTCTTGTATCTTTCATTCGTGAAGATCTTGTAATACCGAATATTGGTAAAAAACACGGAGCCAAATGGTTGCCATTTGCTTGTACAATTTTCTTTTTTATTCTAACTCTCAATCTTTTTGGACTCATCCCGGGTATGTCGACTGTTACTGCTAACCCCAACTTTACTGGAGTCATGGCATTGATGGTTTTTATTGTTTTCAATATTGCTGGAATGATCAACAACGGGCCTATCAACTATATCAAGAATCTTGTGCCTCACGGAGTACCTGCTCCTATCGTTATTATTTTATTTCCAATTGAATTAATTGGTTTACTTACAAAATCTGTTGCGCTAGGTATTCGTCTTTTTGCTAACATGTCAGCTGGTCACTTTATAATTCTCTCACTCCTCGGATTGATTGGAATGCTTAAAACAATATATGTTGCGCCTGGTTCAATAGCTTTCGCATTATTTATTTATTCTATTGAAGTACTAGTATCATTTTTACAAGCTTATGTGTTTACACTTTTAACTACATTGTTTGTCGGATCTGCTATTACACAGGATCACTAAAATTTTAATTACAAATCAAAATCTCAAATAAGGAGAAAAACATGGAATATGCAGCTATCGGTGCAGGACTATCAGTTATTGGCGCAGGTTTAGGTATCGGACTTCTTGCTTCTAAAGCAATGGAAGGCATCGCTCGCCAGCCAGAAGCTACAGCTAAAATTCAAACAGCAATGATCATTGCTGCTGCACTTGTTGAAGGTGTTGCTCTTTTTGGTGTAGTTGTTTGTTTATTACTAGCACTTAAATAATTTAATTTTAAAGTAAAGGTCGATTATGCCTGACAATATACCAATACAGCTTGCAGCAAATGCTACTACTGAGACGCATGCTTCTACCGAAGCTAAAGGCGAATCTCAGAGCAGTGGTAATCCTTTGTTGCAATTTGATCCTGGTGTCGGCATTTGGTCACTAGTTACTTTCTTTATCCTGCTTTTGATTCTTAAGAAATTTGCATGGAAACCTATCATTGATTCAATCGATGAACGCGACCGTGAGATCAAGTCTTCTATGGAATCTGCTGAGCAAGCACGCAATGAGTCTAAGAAAATCGCGGACGAACAAAAAGCAGTGCTTACTCAGTCAAAGACAGAAGCAGCAGAGATAGTAGCAGAGTCCAAAAAAACTGCAGAAGAGTTTAAGCGCCGTCTTGAACAAAGTGCTATTGAAGAGAAAAATTCAATCATTAAATCTGCAGAGGCTGAAATTTCCGCTATGAAGGAATCAGCCATCGCCGAACTAAAACAAACAGTAGTTACACTTGCTATTGGTGCCGCTGAAAAGTTGTTAGAAGAAAAACTTGATGCTGCTGCATCTGCAAAACTTGTAGATCAGTACATTGAGAAAATTGAGGCTTGAGATGAAACAAAGTTCAATTGCAGAACGTTATGCTAAGACCTTGTATCTAGCAGCTAAAAAAGTTGGAAATTTAGATTCTGTTTTACAGGACTATCATACTCTTGTTGATCTGTTTGATAAACATGAAGACTTTCAACACTTCTTAGTCAATCCAACTGTAAAACTCAAGCGCAAGCAAGAGTTTCTTACAAATGTTTTGTCTAAACATCTGCAAGAGCTTTCGTTGAATTTTATTTCATTACTCGTAAGGAAGAATCGTTTGCATTATCTCATGCACATAGCGAAATCTTTCATTGAACTAGTACAAAAACAACGCGGTATCAAACTCGCTACTGTTTTTAGTTCTATTGCACTTAATGAGAGCCAAATCAACAAACTTAAAGAACATTTTGAAAAAGTAAGTGATAGTTCATTTGAATTAGAAAATCAAATTGACTCTACACTACTTGGTGGTTTTAAAATCCAAATTGATGACAATGTGATCGACTGGTCAATCAAAAACAAACTTCAATCTTTGAAAAAAGAGTTGCTCGCCTAGAGCTTAAGGAACGAAGAATGAGTACTTCAATTAGACCCGATGAAATTTCTTCCATCCTCTTGAAAGAACTAGAATCTTTCAAAGCAGAGGGAGACTCCTACGAAGTAGGAACCGTACTCCAAGTGGGTGACGGAATTGCACGTGTTCATGGGCTATCGAATGTGATGGCTGGTGAACTAGTAGAATTTAAAGGACGAAATGGCTTACGTGGCCTTGTTCTCAACTTAGAAGCAGATAACATTGGTGTAGCTATCCTTGGTGAGGCTGCAGTAGTTTCTGAAGGTGACGAAGTAGTTCGTACCGAAGAAGTAGCTTCTGTCAAAGTTGGACCGGCCACTCTTGGTCGTGTTATAAACTCTGTAGGACATGCTATCGATGGCGGACCTGCAATAGTTTCAGAACATACTCGTCTTATCGAAGTTAAAGCACCCGGTATTATCGAACGTATGGACGTTCACGAACCAATGGAAACTGGAATCAAATCTATTGATGGTATGATTCCTGTTGGACGTGGTCAACGTGAATTAATTATCGGTGACCGTAAGACTGGTAAAACGACCATCGCACTTGATACAATTATCAACCAAAAAGGTAAAGATGTTAAATGTATCTATGTTGCTATCGGACAGAAAGCTTCAACGATCGCCCAGGTTGTTCAAACTTTAAGAGAAGCTGGCGCACTTGAGTATACGACTATTGTAACTGCAACTGCATCGGAATCAGCACCAATGCAATACCTTGCTCCATATGTTGGTGCAACACTTGGTGAATACTACATGCTCAACGGACAGCACGCGTTAGTAATTTATGATGACTTGACTAAACATGCACAAGCATACCGTCAAATGTCATTGTTACTGCGTCGTCCCCCAGGTCGTGAAGCATATCCTGGTGACGTTTTTTACTTACACTCACGTTTACTTGAACGTGCAGCTAAGATGTCAGAAAAAGAAGGCGGTGGATCACTTACTGCTCTTCCAATTATTGAGACTCAAGCTGGTGATGTATCTGCATACATCCCAACAAATGTTATTTCAATAACTGATGGTCAAATCTTCCTTGATACAAACCTATTTAACTCTGGACTTCGTCCTGCGGTTGACGTTGGTCTTTCTGTATCACGTGTTGGTGGAGACGCACAAATTAAAGCAACAAAACAGGTTGCTGGTAAACTAAAACTTATACTTGCTACTTATCGTGAGCTTGCAGCATTCTCTCAGTTTGCTTCAGATCTTGATAAAGCGACACAAGCACAACTTGCACAAGGTGAGCGTCTTACGCAAATCCTTAAACAAGCTGAAGGTAATCCTTACGATATCGCAAAAACTATCGTGATTATCTACGCTGGTGTAAACAACTACCTAGCTGACGTTGCAGTGACTGATGTTGTGCGCTTTGAAAAAGAGTTAATGGTCTATCTTGAGAATAATAACTCAGATATCGTTAAGTCTATTCACGACAAGCAAAAAATTGATGATGAACTAGAAGCACAAATCAAGTCTATGCTTGAAAGCTTCAAAAGCATCTTCCAAGAGAGTTAGAAGGAACGCATGGCATCCATTAAGGAACTACGTATCCGGATTAAAAGTCTGAAGAATACCAATAAGATTACTGCTGCGATGAAACTCGTAGCAACGTCAAAATTGAAAAAATCTCAAGACGCTATGAAGGCCAATAAACCTTATTCAGATAAACTGGATGAAGTTTTAGGACGTATTTCCAATTCATCTGATCTAACCAACCCTTTGCTCGAAGCAAGAGAAGTAAAAAAAGTTCGCATCTATGCTTTTACTTCGGACAAAGGACTTTGTGGTAGTTTCAACAATGGATTGATTAAGTACGCCAGAAACACCCTTCCTCAACAATTTAAAGGCAAAGAGATTGAAGTTCTAACTTTAGGTAAAAGAGCCAAAGATTTCTTCAGTAAAAATACTGAGTATTTTACTCATGATTTTGAAGGTATCACAAAGTCTCCTAACTTCGCAGACATTGCCCCAATAGCTGAACAATGTATTCAAGACTTCCTAGACGGAAAAATTGATGAAGTTCATTTATTATTCAACGAATTTGAATCAGTATTGGTTCAAAATCCAATGACAAAATTAATACTTCCAATCGAAGCAAATAATATTGAGAATGAAGAAGGAACTACTTCATTTGATTATATCTATGAGCCAGATGGCAAAGCATTACTAGACACCATTCTTCCCAACTATGTTGCTATTCAATTCTTCCAAGGATTGTTAGAGAACGCAGCTGGTGAACATGGTGCTCGTATGAATGCTATGGAAAATGCAACTAAAAACTCAAAAGAATTAATTAATGATCTTACTCTAGTAATGAACCGTGCACGTCAAGCACAGATTACGACAGAGCTAACCGAGATTGTTTCTGGAGCAGAATCCCTTAAGGGATAGTTCCACAAGGAGAACAAAGATGAGTACTCAAAACAGTGGTGTAATTTCTCAAATCTTGGGACCCGTTGTGGACGTTTTTTTTGAAAACGGCAACATTCCTCCGATTCAAAGTGCCCTTAGACTGACGAATAAACAAATCAATGACAAAGAAGATAATCTTGTCCTTGAAGTAGCACAGCATCTTGGTGAAAACCTCGTTCGTACTATCTCAATGGATACTACCGATGGTCTTCAAAGAGGACAAATAGTTAAAGACACTGGTGCACCAATCTCCGTACCAGTTGGTCCAAATACTTTAGGTCGTATCTTAAATGTTGTTGGAGAACCTATTGACAAACAAGGTCCAGTTGAAGCGGTTCAATACAACCCTATTCACGCGCAACCACCAGAATTCAAAGACTTCGATACTTCATCAGAAATTCTTGTTACAGGTATTAAAGTAGTCGATCTACTTGCCCCTTATGTAAAAGGTGGCAAAATTGGTCTATTTGGTGGAGCTGGTGTTGGTAAAACAGTTATTATCATGGAACTTATTAACAACATCGCCAAAGAACATGGTGGTTACTCTGTTTTCGCTGGTGTTGGTGAACGCACACGTGAAGGTACTGCACTTTATGGTGAGATGCAAGAATCAGGTGTTATCGATAAGACATGTCTGGTATATGGTCAAATGAATGAGCCACCAGGGGCACGTGCTCGTGTTGCGCTGACTGCAATGACTATCGCAGAATATTTCCGTGATGAAGAGAACCAAGACGTACTACTTTTTGTAGATAACATGTTCCGTTTCACACAAGCTGGCGCTGAGGTATCTGCACTTCTTGGACGTATCCCATCAGCTGTAGGTTACCAGCCTACACTTTCAACTGAAATGGGTGAACTTCAAGAGCGTATTGCTTCTACAAACAAAGGATCTGTAACATCTATTCAGGCTATTTATGTACCTGCGGATGACTACACTGACCCCGCTCCCGCTACAACATTTGCTCACCTTGACGCAACAACTGAGTTATCACGTGCTATTTCAGAACTTGGTATCTACCCAGCGGTAGATCCTCTTTCTTCAACTTCACGTATTCTTTCAGTTGATGTTGTTGGACAACAACACTACGACACAGCTCGTGGAGTTCAGTCTATACTTCAACGTTACAAAGAACTGCAAGATATCATCGCTATCATGGGTATGGATGAATTAAGTGACGAAGACCGTTTAACTGTTGAACGTGCACGTAAAATTCAAAAGTTCCTTTCGCAACCTTTCTTCGTTGCAGAAGTTTTCACTGGTACGCCTGGCCAATATGTTCAACTAGAAGATACAGTTCGTTCTTTTACTGACGTACTTGCTGGTAAATATGACCATGTTCCAGAAAACTTCTTCTACATGAAGGGTTCGATTGACGAAGTTGTTGAAGCTTTCGAAGCATCAGAAAAAAAATAGGTTAAATTATGCAAGTTACTTTACTCACGCCAGAAGGCAAACAATTCGAGGGCACAGCAGAATCAATCCTGATTCCGGCCCTGGATGGATCAATGGGTGTTCTTGAGAACCATGCTGCAATTATTTCAGCACTTGGAGAGGGCAGACTTGAAATCCGACAGGACAAAGGTATGGTGGCTTTCTCTATAAAATCTGGTTTAGTAGAAGTTTCAAACAACCAGGTAAATATTTTATCTGACTTTGCGAACGCAATATAAAGACTATTTTGAATCTCGCCCATTGTATAAAGTATAATGTTTAAATAATTTAAAAGCTGATTCTTAACCGAGTCAGCTTTTTTAAATTATCAAAGATAATATGTTGATGTTAATAGAAAAGCATTGTTAATACTCTTCAAATACTGTAAAAAAAAAAAAATCGGTGTGTGATTATGGAATCTTTTAAAGCCTCAAAAGAGTGCAAGATAGTGAGCCTAGTTGGCTGATAAATAGGTGGCTAGGACTACCACTAGAGAGCTCCTAAGAACGACGAAATTAATTAATGTGATATATAGGTTATTTCTTCTGTTTTGTATCATGAATACAAGAAATTAGTTACCAAGATGTTAATTCTTGTCCACATTTATATAAAATATTAGAGAGATAAAATCAGTGATAGTTATAAAGGTGTTTAAACTTTTAAGAAGCCGAATTAAATAACTATAAGCAACTGATTTTAAATGATTTAGGTGCATTTTTAAAATGTTATAAACACTGAAAATACTAGTATATGTGTGAGAATATTGCATTGTTTTCAATGTGAATAGTGTTGAAAATCTATTTTAAGTACTAATTAACATTTAATCGAATTAATTTTTAAGGTATTGAAAATAAAGTGGATAAATTTTTAAAATTGTATGGTGCAAGGTGTTAAAAAATACTTATAATAAAGAAATGGGAATTTTAAAATTAGCTCAGATAACTGACATACATATAGGTCCAACAGAAGGTTTGTACAATGGTACAGATGTTCGTGCAGAATTTTTAAAGGTTTTAGATGATTTACAATCAAAAGATATAGACTACATTATATTATCTGGCGATTTGGCTTTGGATTACGGCGAAGCAGAGGCATACGAATGGATTAAAGTTGTTTTAGATAATCAAAAACTACCTTATTTAGTAATGGCTGGTAATCATGATTCAGTTGAAAGAATGTCTAACATATTTGGTGTTCGAGCAGATGTCCAAAATTATATGTTGTTTTACCAGAAGAATCTGAAAGGATTTCCTGTATTCTTTTTGGACTCTGAACCTGATATAGTTGCTACACAACAGCTGCAGTGGCTGAAAGAGCAAGCAAGCAAAATTGAAGACGAAGTCTTATTATTTATGCATCACCCGCCTATACTTTGTGGTTGTCAATTTATGGATAGGAAGTATCCTCTTCGAAACTTAAAAGAGACACAATCTTTCATAAATGATATACCTAACATAAAGAACATTTTTGTTGGGCATTATCATACTGAAAAAGTAGTGAAGTTTAACGACAAGACTGTTTATTTGACACCATCAACTCAAATGAGAATATCGCAGACAAATCCTGAATTCGAAATGGAACCTCAAGATGCTGGATGGAGATATATTGAGTGGGATGGAACAAGCTTAAAAACAAAAGTTATTTATGTTTAAATAAGCTTAGATTGTTTTCTTATAAAGCTTATGGTAGCTTCTGCCTACCAAATTATAATGACTCTCTACCTTATTATAGGCTTCAAAGTTTAATTTTTTAAAAACATAATCTGCATTATTAGTGTGAGTCAAAATGTGGATATTGTTATGACAAAAATCAAAAAAAGGTCCGCTTAATTCCTTTATTATTTCTCTTATAAGTGATGTAGATAAACCTCTTGATCTAAAGCTTGGATGAACCCAAAGAGAATCAATCCATATAACTGTATTTGACTGAGTATTTTCTACAAAATTTGGTCGAGCTAATGAAGTTGGAGCTTTTGAGTCCTCAATTAAACAGACTGATGCAATTATTTTCTGTTTAGTTAGTACTTCATTGGCTTCAACGCGTTTCTCACGTAAAATCCAAGTCTGAGAGAGTTGGTCAACTTCAATTCTATTAGCCAGTATGTCATACCAAGATGATTTATCTTGAGGCCATTCTTGCTCTAATAGAATTGAAAGCTCCTTGATTAATTGAGGATGTTCAATTAAGTGATGAAATGTATAATTTAGCATTGTAAGAATATAATTATTTTATTCATCTTTATGTTTTCGACGAAAATGATTTTGGATACGTTTAGACACAGCTACTCTTGAAATACCTAGTTCAATGGCAATCTCACTTTGATTTAAACCCATCATATATTTAAGGTGAAGTATTTTAGCCAAAACTGTTGGAATACGTTCAAGTTCTTTTGTGAGCACTGCGCGTATGAATGTGTCATTACCAGAGTCCTTCTCCAAATTCCAAAGATAATTTTTGGGCTCCTCTAGGAGAAAAAACCGTCTTTTTGTATTTCTTAAGTGATCATAACAGGTGTTTTTTGTGATTGTGTGTATCCAAGTTGAATATTTTGAATCACCTCTAAACGAAGGCAAATTTTTATGAATCTTTATAAATATATCTTGAGTCATATCATGAGCGATTTGTTCATTTTGTAATATTTTTAGACAATGAATAAATACAATTCTGTGATAGAAAGTGTAAAGTCGATTGAGTCGCTGCTTATAATTTCTGTTAAATTGCATATGTACCTTAAATTAATTTCAACAATAATATAATTAAACTTATAATGAAATATATAATTATATACTTTATGTTAATTTAGACGAATCATATAGAGTAAATGTTAAGTCGAAATAATATTCTATTTTTAAATGAACTAACAAGGTGGAATAGATGAATACTGAGCTTTATAAGTTTGTGGAAGAGCAATATGTTGAAAATTTTGGAGCAATATCAGGTAAATTGCGCATGCAAGGTGGTCAAGATAAAAGAT
>CAWVXU010000027.1:0-29272 GCA_963934255.1 uncultured Fibrobacterales bacterium | reverse complement strand
GGACAAACAAGAAATCACTGTCAAGATTGATGATGCACCATTTCATTTTGAATTTACTGCTAAGCTTTCAGCCGTCAACATGAGTGGGACTTTTTCAGACTATCTAGATCAAATGGAATTCACTTTAATGTATGAGAAACTCCCTTCCAAAATAGGCTCACAGGATCGCTATTTTAGCCTTGTAACAATTATAGCTGTCCTTGATGGTGAAGCGATGGAAATAAGTGACCCTAATTTTTCAATCCTTCCCCCGTATAACAAGAAACCCAAAGCCATCGCTGCTTCAACTGCACATTCTAAAGAAATTAATGCTTTCAACAAATCAAGCTCTTCCAATATTTATACTCAATTCGAATCAAAAATAGATGATGCTGCTCTGATACCTTGGAATAAAAAACGCCGTAATCAAGACTTTACTCAAGCCTCAACCGCAAAGTCAACTCGAGAGTTTGACTCTCAACCCAGCCAAAAGTCACGAAAAAAGCTCAAGAAACTAGCGCCGTTAAATAACGCACCTAAGCCGGCTAAATATGGCAAAATTCAGTCACCTCAAGTAGCAGCGCAGAATTCAAATAACTATTTAAACTCAGCTAGAAGTTCTATCCCATCAGCTCATTTTATTCAAAATGAAACCACTCGTGGGCTTTTAGGCTTCACAATGCTTGGCACAGCTATCGTATCTTTTATTCAAGGCTACTTGGAACATTCATCGGCTCAAACAGCTTCAGCCAATGCACAAGCGTTAGCCTGGATCGCAGCCAATGCTAATACTCCAGCTGAAACACCACAAAGTGATGTTAATTTTCAAATTCTAGCCAACAATATAGTCAACAATGATGATAATTTTCAAATTCTAGCCAACAATCTAATTAACAATGAAGTCAACAAAAAAGACAAACATATTGCCAATAGAAATTTAGCCTGGGGAGTAGGTGCAGTAAGTTTTTTGAGTAGCGTTGTTGTTTTAAATTTCTAATGTCTTAATTATTTATTTCAAAATCAAAAAACGCCACTTCAATAAGAAGTAGCGCTCAGAAATCAACTTAACATATTCAATTAATTCATTGAGCCAGACTTTAAAACATCAACCATATCATAGAGATTAGACCCCTCTTTAGTCTTGGCGTCACTCAAAAACTTGACAGCATCTGCAGTTCCTTCAGCATAAACAGAACGACCCAATACATTGTGCTGAAATTCAAAATGAACAGTCTTATCTTCAGAGTCAACATTATAGGTATGAAAGGCGTGGCCAGTTAAAAACTCGTCTGCTATGCCCATTTGTTTTTGTTCTTCAACAGTTCTCACGAGTGTGATATCTTCAATATCTTCGCTCAATCCCATTTTATTGAACGATTCGACAACCGATTTAGCTGTTCCAGAAGTGTCAGCTTTTGTGACTTGATGACTTTCCACGACACTCAACTTATATCCTTCAAATACACCAGGGAATTGCTCAGCCATCATTTCCATCATTGCTTGAAATCCGACTATTTGTTTAGCCATATTGGGTGCAATAACAGCTTTTAGGCTACTCGTTGAAACTTGAGATTTCAACAAATCACGATCACCACCAGTAGTCCCCATCACAAAGGGTAAAGCATGCTTTACGTAGAAGTCACCATTGATATTAACAGCATTGGGGTGCGTATAATCGACTGTAACAAACTGAGGATACTGAGATTTGATATCAATAATTTTAGATTCTTTGTCATCAGGAGGTATCAGTTCGAAATGAATACCTTCAAAGTCAAAATGACTTTCTACTACTTGACCAGTTAGACTATAAGGAATTACTGTCCACCCACGTAGGAGACAAGCATGAGTCACTGCTTGGCCCATTTTACCCGGCATACCATTAATCATCACAACAGGATTCATCTAAACCTCCAATTTATTTAGGGTAAAGATAACAATAAGCTTAATCTGGACAACCATCTTCATCTAAGATTGAGTTGAAAACTTCTCGACGCATAGGGCATTGATCAGCAAGGTCTGGGATTTCGTCAAGATCATTGTCTAAGTCAGGACACCCATCATCATCTTGAAAGCCATCAAAATCTTCGTCATCATTTGGGCAAATATCAATTTCTACTGCGATTTCATCATTGTCACTATAATCGGGACAACCATCTTTATCCATGACTCCATCGAAGTCTTCCGCATGATTTGGACAAACATCAACTAAATCTTTGACGCCATCTTGATCGTTATCATCTTCTGGGCAGCCATCATCATCTTGAAAATGATCTTTATCTTCTGCAGAGTTAACACACTGGTCATCTATATCTTTAAAGCCATCCCCATCATTATCATCTTCAGGACACCCATCGACATCCTCAAATCCATCACGATCTTCTTTAATATTAGGACATGAGTCCAGGACATCAGGGATTAAATCGCTATCATTATCAAGCTCTGGACAACCATCGCCATCCTCAAATCCATCACGATCTTCTTGAATATCTAGACATTTGTCAAGCTCATTTGAAACTCCATCAAGGTCATTATCAAATTGTTTTAAACAAAAATCATTTTGTGGAAATTTGTCACACCACTGGGAGTCATCGATCTGTTGAAAACTCAATCCGTTTTCATATACCTGACCTTCATAAAATGATTTACTCAAGAATAGTTCATGGAATCTATCTCTTTCTAAATTATCAAATTTAAACTCATTGTCGGCTCGCCATGACTGTCTTTGAGTCGGTGAGAGTCCTATTTCAATAGGCCCGATTCTCCTCGACATCTTAGGAGTCCAATACAGAAGCAATCCATAGTTAAGATTGGAATGATATCCAACTTCAGCCTGGACTTGAATATTACTAGCGACTGCAAGCCTTGATAACAACCTAGTACCGAGTTCATCGTTGGCGTAAAAGCCACCTTCAAGATAATTTTGCCAAGAACTAGAATTAAATCGAGGATGAATTGGTTGCGTTAAAATAGCATAAGGTTTAATGCCATTATTTTTCATTTCATAGGCACCGATATCTAAAAAACTTGACTTCCATTTTTTGAAAGTCAGTGATTGTCTTAATACAATGCCTCGAGTTTGAGATCTTAAATAACCTGCAACATATTCAATTGAGCCTAAATTAAGATTATTAGTATTGGCTCCTTCACCTAAAATACCTGAAAAATAAGATGAGTTTAATTGATAGTATTTGTCCTTGTTCCTTGGAGATTGATTAAAGTGGTGCAACCAACTTGCACGAAGGCCTATGTTTTTCGAGTAAAGTGGAGCTAACCAATCTTGTCTTAAACCTTCAGAATGGCCTATACCTTGATCATAGGTAAATCGAGGACTTAACCACAAAAAGAAAAATGGGTCTTTGGCTTCACTAATAAATTGACGCTGAGACTCTGTCCATGAAAAGCCTGAAAACTGCAATCCCCCCCACCACTCAGCCGCTGAGTTATCAAAATAATTTCTGATACCACCACCAATACTAAAGAAAGGGGCGTTATATAAGTCTTCTGGCTGGTGAAAAGGAGATAGCCAAAAACCATAGTTTTGGATGAACTCATCTCCATTATGCACAAATTCAGTCAATAAACGAAGCTCTGACAAGAGTAGAGTCAGCTTCATTGAGCTTAAACTCTGATACTCTATCTCATATGGTTTAACCCGAGTGTCATCATAAGTAGAAATAGGAAGATACTGACCACCGAATTCAAAATGTAAGCCGACGTCCCGATAGGATATTGAGTAGCCACTTGTAAAAAAGAGATTTTTCCAAGGATGTGCTGCGTTGGAGAGCCCTTGCCAGCCAAGAGCAATTTCAGGCATCCATATATTAAGTTGAGGCAGGCGATACTTGAAGCTTACGCTACCATAATCTTGGCGAGAGACAGAGTCTTTATAACTCTGCTCTTGAAAGTACGAACCACCAAGCTCAAAGTTTTCAAAAGGGGTATAATTCCACGCCAAGCCAAAAGCTCCCACTCTTGAGTCCTGAAAGCGAGAATATAAACTCAGGGATCTTTTACCCTCAATTATCGAAGTTCCCTCAGGGTTAATCTTGGAAGTTGGACTCACTATCCCACCCCACAAGCCGTGATCATTTAGACCCTGTGCTTGTAAGTTTTGGACTATAGCGATTAAACTAGTCCACAATACTATTTGTAGAAAATTTGCCTTCACCCTATATATATCGGTTAATCATTTGGTTTTCTTGAATTTTACATTGGATTTTTGGATATACTTCGCTGCAACTTTCGCTTTTGTTGAACCACATAATAAGCTACAAACCAAAAAATAGTGGCTGTAATTGAGGCCACAATTAGCATTCCTATCAAAAATGCCAATAAATGCGGACTAGCCTGGTTGATCAACATGGATAGCTTCACACCAATATTCTGATAACTTATACTTTTCACTTCATCGAGCAAATTTATATCGACAGCCACCGGATCTAGGAGAACTTGACCAATCCAATAGCCTAAAGGATAAAAGAAAGAAAATAAAGTCGGAGGAATTGCAACAAAAGAAGCTGCCACCCCAGGAGCTTTGGGGATTTTAAATAACCAACAAACGAGCAATGTAAGTGGAATGGCAATCCCAATAGTCGGCATTACCCCAATCCAGACACCCCAAAATACGGCCCAAGCAACTTCTCGCGGCGGGCTATTACGAGGAAAAGCTCTAATTGAATAGAGCTTTAGCATTCGCTTCATTTTTGGGATTTGGAGACCAGTTTTCCTCATGAATTCAAATTTATAAATTATTATACTATTTGTTATATTTGGCGCACCTTCGAAAGGGATTTATATGGCTGACCAATTAATTAGAGCGACAGGTGAGAGTCTACCCATCAGACTCGTCATCTGTGATTTTACCGAAATTGCCCAAATTGTGGCAAGGCAGCATCAGGCTCAAGCTTGGTCAATGTCTCTTTTAGCTGATGCGATGATTGCATCTAGTTTTTTAAGTGCCTCGATGAAACACGCTGGATCTGTGAGCTTTGAGGCTAGGTTTTCAGGTGATATTTCTTCTGTACACGCTGACACTAGCCCAATGGGACTTGTTCGCGCAACAATTTCTAGTGATGAATGTCAAAAATTAAAAGAATTTGAGCCGGCACTATCTCCTCAGCTCCTGACCATTAAAAAATTCTCCGAAAAAGGTAAAAAATTAAGCGAAGGTATTATTGAGATGCCAACCCAAAAAATTGGCCCTTCTTTAGCAACTTATTTTCTTCAATCCGAGCAGGTCAAAAGTGCCGTGTATATTGAATCAAAATGGAATGAAAAAGATACAACTCAATTAGAATTTGCCTATGGATTTTATATAGAAGCATTCCCCGATATTACAGATTTACAAATGACTTTTATTGAATATCAAGTTCGTGATATCAAATCAATGGTTGAGTTTAAGACTGAAAATGGCTTGGATGCCAAAAAATTACTCACTCAAATTTGTGGTGACCATCCTTGGACAATTCATCGTGAAATCCTTCCGACATTATACTGTCCATGCTCTATTGAGAGAATTGAAAAAAGCCTTGTGTCACTGGGGATTGAGGGTATTCAAGAGATAATAGACGATGGCGAAGCAATTGAAATGGTATGCGAATATTGTAAGGAAAAATATAATATTGATTTGGCTCATCTTGAAAAACTTCGAAGTGAATTATTATAATTTAAACATTGTATGCACGAAGAATATGAAAAGCTTAGCGGGAAACCCCTCTAAGCTTTTTTAATTATAAAAACACACTTGAAATCATCACGTTCAATGAGAATTGTGACATTAAGGCTTAATGCTTAGTATTGGTTGTATTTATGAAAACTATAATGACCCTTATAGTAACTAGTAAGACTTTCCATTGAATCAAATTTAGCTCTTACTTGATCTCTCACACCAGAATTTGATCGGATTAAAGTTATGAGTTTCTTTTGCAGTAGGTTATGAAAAAAATACTCATCAGCGACGTTAGCTAGCTGCTTTTTATTAAAACGGGTCCCATGACGACGATCAATAATTCCAAATAGGTCGGATTGACATTCAGTCTCGGGAACGCCGGCATCTAGAAAGAGGCCATAACAGTCATCAAAATAAAGCGTTCTCTCTGCAGAAACGAGCTCATCAATTTCAAGAATACCTTTAGTAGGTTCAAACTCAATTACAACACCATTACTAGAACATGCAAGAAGCCCAAGTAAGATTAAAATGCTTAGTATATGTTTTATCATGGCTCAAATTTATTAAAAAGTTTATTATTTAAATATTAAAATATCATGTTATGTAAACAAATGCTCTGACAAGTCTGACACTCTATAACATACATTAAACAAGCAAGTAGTTTTAGCTTATCAACCTTTGGGTGTGACAAAAATCACATCTATAGTGTACTATTAAAAACTATTGAAAACCTAAATTATCGCCTGACGGTAAATTTCCTCATATTCAGAGACAATTTGTTCTGGACTGAAGTGTTTTTCAGCAATTTGACGCCCCTTTGCTCCCATCTCATCACGCTTTTGACAATCATTGGATAGCTCAATGGCGTATTTACTCATTGTTTCAATATCACCCACATCCGCCAAATAACCACATTCTCCATGTTTGACAACTTCAGGAACTCCACCGGAATTACTTGCAATAACTGGGATACCACAAGCCATAGCTTCCAATGGGGCTAAACCAAAACTTTCTATTTCTGAAGGAAACAACATGACATGACTCATATGTAAAATTGAAACAACATCTTCTTGCTTACCCAAAAATCGAACATGATCTAAAAGTCCATACTCCTTCACCTGTTTCCTACACTGAGAATATAATGGACCATCTCCCACTAGGAGTAACTTCGTATCACTATTGGCTTTATGCACATTATTAAATATGTGAAGAACATCAAGAGGGCGTTTGACTTCCCTAAAATTTGAAATATGAATGAAGACCGTTTCACCTTTAAATCCAAAGTGCGCCTCTGAACAAGGTTTCTCACCATCTAAAGTATCAAAAATTTTAGTATCAACGAAGTTATAGATTCGGTGAATTTTTTTAGTCAAATCAAATTGTTCATAGGTTGTTTTGGTCATATAATCAGAAACCGTGGTGACAAAATCTGATTTTTCAATCGAATATTTAGTTATTTCAGAAAAACTAGGGTCCTTACCAACCAAAGTAATATCAGTCCCATGTAAGGTCGTCACAATAGGCATTTTCTTAGGTAAAACCATATCACGAGCTAGGATAGCTGAAGTCGCGTGTGGTATCGCATAATGGACATGTATTAGATCTAAACTTTCATTTCTAAAAACTTCTGCCATTTTCGCCGATAAGACGACAGCATAAGGCGATTGACCAAACAAAGGATAATCCATCATCTCAACTGGATGAAAATAAAGGTTATCTTGAAAGCCCTTGGAAAGACGATACGGAAGCGAAGAGGTTATGAAATGAATTTCATGGCCTTTTTTAGCCAATGCAACACCAAGTTCAGTTGCAAGTACACCACTTCCACCATAGGTAGGATAACATGTAATTCCAATTTTTAATTTTTTATCTAACATCACATTCTCAATTTCATGTTATAATTTAATATGGATTAGTACCAAGTTCTAGAGGGTTAATTACTTCAGCAATCTCTCTACACCAAAAAGCCTCTGCATAAGTCCGCCTAATCCGTCTACCATAGAACTCATTTCTGACTCGAAGAGACTCCATGAATTCAGGCGAAGACACTTGACTCTTTCCTTCAACGGTGTGCGCTTCAGGGTTATCAAATTGAGTCCAATAGGCTCCTAGTGCCATTTTTTTGACCTCCCAATATTGAGTAATATCGACACAGAAGGTAGGGTCAAAATTAACGGCTCCCATATAATGATAGATTCGCACTGGACGCCAAGAAGGAACTTCTGGTAATAATTTTTTAAGTCCACACTTATACCAAGCATCCTTTACAAGTTGAGCACAGATCATATGATCGGGGTGAGTTTCATCTTCTGAATGGGTAAATAAAAACTCCGGCTGATATTCACGAATAACTCTAATGAGTGGCTCTAAACATGTCCAATTTCTTTCTAAGTGAGCATCTGCCATACCTAAGTTGACTCGATGAATACCACCTAGAATCTCAGCTGCATTTTTAGCTTCGTCACGTCTAATTTCAGGAGTTCCACGGCTTGCCATGGTGGCATCACATAAGTCAACAATAATGCCTATTTTGCCTTCCGAAATCATCTTGGCAATAGTACCACCACACCCTAGCTCAACATCATCAGCATGAGCTCCTATTGCCATAAAATCAACCTTAAATGGTTGAGTCAAAGAACTATTCATTTATAGGCTCCAATATTAATTGATGCTCTTCACTTAAAGCATCAATACTTCGTTTCAAATATGAAATATTAAAAAATTGAACTGCTTCAAATATATTCATCACTCGCTCTTGAACTCTTCCAGATGCAAACCAAAGAGAAACTTCTTTCGATCTTGTTCGTGTTTCTATGGAATGAGCCAGCCATTCTTTTTTTTGAGATTCAATCAATTGATTAAAGAGTTTACCTTTTTTGAAATCCAATTTTGATCTAACCTTTTCACTGATTGAAGAATGTTCAGGCCAATTCCATTTTTGAGTTGATAAAGATTTTATTTCACTATGATATTTAGCAGATATAATTTCACTAGCTATTTTTGAATAAGTCCATGTCAATATTTCTGAAGGATCTACTTCTAATTCTCTAGAAAGCTTTAAATCGAGTCTGCGAATTAAAGTCAAATTGGTTCGTTTAATAACAAGAGGAGATTGTATTTTCAATAAAGGAAATAACTTTTGGACTAAGGCGAAATATTTTAACTCAGCTGGCCCAAGTACATGACCTAATATTGGAAATAATCCTTCCAACAAAAAAGGTCTTGATAAGGCATCATGAACAATGCATTGAGCATCCACTGACATGCCTTGATAAACTCTCACACGAACGCCACCAACTAATTCAAACAGCCTTATTTTTGATGGATCTAAAGGGACTTGAGTATTAATATTTTTTGTTTTTAAAAATCCCGATTGCGTATTTAATTCTTTTTGAATTGAATCGTGTTGAGAAAGAAATGATGATAATATTTTTGATTCACAAGATCGTACAGCATATCCCCCACCATCTATTATAAGCAGGCCTTCATTAGAAAATATTTGTGCTATTAAATGGCCAAATGCCTCAACTAATGAATTTGAATGTTCAAAATAATCGGATAATTTTTGCTCCATCACACTTTGGTTAGATAATTCATTTTTGGATAAAAACAATTTCCATTCATTAATATCAGAATCACTTAACCTCACTTTTGAGACGGGTTCGTTTACCTTTCTTAAAACATTCGTAAATTGAAAACCTTGGTCCTTACTAAGATTTTCAAATTGATTACATTCATCAAAGTCTGAATCATCGCCTGCAATCCAAAAAACGGGTACTACAGGTCTTTTCATTTGAATTGTTAAATATTGGGCCTGTTGAACACAACTTAATGCTTTATAGAAAACTAATAGCGGACCACCAGCAATTGAACCCTGTTGACCTGTTGTAATAACTAGGGCTTCCTTATTTTGTAAAAGTTTGAAATTTTCAAAACTCTGTTTTGAAACTTTATAATTATTTAGTTCATTTCTCCACATTTGAAAAAATTCGCCACTTTGACCTACGAAATTTTCATCGATATATTGACTTCGCCTAAGGCAAGTAACTTTATCATTTAGCAGCCCTTGCGGAAATACACTTTGATCATGCCACCAATTCATGAATCTATCGTTCTCTTAGCAACAAAAGACATTCTCGGACTTTTACCACGTTCATAAGTGTTTCCAAATTCATTTCCAAATACTTGAATAATTTTAAATCCACGTTCTTCTAAAGCATTTGAAATGTTTGCATAAGAAAACAACCTCAATTTTTCATGATGTTCTTCTTTTTCACCAGTACTTCGCTCAATACTAATCTTTTTAATAATTCTTTCACCATCCCACCTTCTCTTTTGAGAATATTTGGTCCCATTTTTAGTCACCACATCATCAGGTGGAAGATGCGAAACAGTATATGGTCCGTTAGGAAGGTCTAAAAATAGATAACCATCATTTTGGACAAGGGAAGATAAAACATTAAAGAAGTCCCAATCATCTTCAGCTTTTTCAAAATAACCGAATGATGAAAAGAAAGAACAAACCATTTTGATTGAATTGGCTTTAAAGGGTAAACTTCTAAAATCGGCTCGGATCAAGTTTTGGCAACCTGTTTTGTTGGCTTCATTGAGAAGCGTAGGGCTAAGGTCTACACCAATTGACTGCGTATGGCGAGATTGTAAAACTTTTAGATGCCGGCCTGTACCGCAACCTAAGTCCAATATAAAATCTTTAGCTTTAAAATCACCCACTAGATGCAAAAGAGCATTAACTTGAGAAAGTGCTTGCTTCGGGTTTCTATTTGAATACAACACCAAGTAATCGTCTTGAAACCATTTTTCAAACCATTCTGATTGACTCAATTTATTCTCCCTTTTCTCCTTGAAGAGTATTCAACCACTCCAATGGATTTTGATATTCAAATTCGACATTACCTAATTGGTGCTGTCCATTCAAAGTTATTAATCCCGTACCCAAATGGACATGTGGCCCAGTGGTGTGACCAGTTAATCCCACAGTAGCTACTGCATCTCCTTGACGTACATTCTCGCCATGCAAAAACAAAAACTTATCACAATGTGCAAAAAACACAATTCTATTAGAATCCGCAACAGCAATAAAACGTCCAGCTCTCTCAGATTCACCAATAATAGCACGCCCCGCTATAGGAGAGTGAACTCGTGAGTCCATTTTAGCAGCCAAATCAATGCCAAGGTGCTTACGATGATTAGAATCGAATTGACTATTTCTTTCCTTAGCCTTTTTTGCATTGATCACCACATTTGGATCAAAATAATAATCAGTTGGGTAGGCTAGACTATCATTTAACATTCTACTCCATCTTTTGTAGGTTTGCAAATCATTTGCTTTCAATTTTTCTGTAATAAATGTTAATTCATTGATTTTAGGCAGTACAATCTCACCTAGCGCGTTTTTTAATCTTTTGTTTTTCCAATCAAACGCTTTTTGATGCTTGGTAATAAGATGATTTTTCACAATTTTCATCATGGCCTTATTAAGCTCTTTATCGGATTGAAAAACAAATCCATTTTGAAATAAATATGAGCGTATTATTCTACGAAATTGCGAATAATCTTTAATATTATAATATTTGTATTCTACCTGAATCTTGGAAAAGCTTGATTTGTAATTAACAACATCAACCCATTCTCTTGGAATATCCTTAGGGTAAAAAACAATCGCTAACAGCACAATGATTGTAAATATCCATTTATATCGAGACAAAAAATTACCCAATGAGAAATCAATATATTGTGATTTGCGCCAAACATACTCATTCCACTCAGTCAACTTCACAATGGAGCCGTCTACATAGAGAGAGTTATCAATTAAGTAAGCTTTATATGCTTTAAAACCTCGAAAATCAATAGATTCCCTTAGTTGTTCATCTATGACTACACGGCGAAAATGATTAAGTAAAAAACAAAACTCATTCACTAAATCTGGCGATAATTGAATATAAAACGAGTTTAAACTCTCTTTTAATAAATCTAAGTTAAAAAGTAGATTTCTTGATTCTTCAATTGTCAATTGAAGTGGAACCTCAATGACTAAATCTGTATCAAGATTAACCGGAAAAACAAGCTTTTTATCCTGTCGAATCCTAAAGAGTTTTCGCCTGATAAAATCAGTATTGTGAGAGGGATTATCAACGGGACTTATGATAATAGAGAGTGAATCTTTTAGAAATTCATCTTCAACTGAAGCGTTAGCATTGATAAGAACAAAAAAAACTCCCGGGCTACTATGCCAATCAGGAGTTTTATAATTATTTTCCATTATTTAAAATGAATACAAATTAAAACTGAGAAGTTGCTTGAGTCATTTCCATTTGATCAGAAGCTTGCTTATAATCATCTAATGCATTATTGAATGCATCCCGATTAGTTGGAATAGACACAAAAATATCTTTTTTACCAATACGACCTTTAAATTGAGCTGGTTTGCGTCCGCGAGACACAAACATCACGGGTGTGAACTCAAATGCACCAGATACATTAAAGTATTTGATTAATGAATAAGCTTTTTGCCAAGTTTTGCGATCAGACATAACTACATCAATAGGTCCCGATACTCCATTTTCAAGTAATTGAGTACTTGAAACGATCTGATAGTTGCCTCCAGAAACCTCTTTAAGAAGATTCTGAAGTTCGTGATTTAAAGATGCATTGTCGCTAATTAGTAGTATGTTCATGAGGTCCCTCATTTATAAAATCAAAAAGAAATACGGCTGCAAGGATTCGAACCTTGGACCTACGGATTAGAAATCCGTTGCTCTATCCAACTGAGCTACAGCCGCATTCGAAGAGCAAATTTACCCCATTGTTTGTAAAATGTCAAGTCACTTCTTCCACCAAAGATGAAACATTTAGGTATATTTGCATAAAAAATGGAGAAAACTATGGAAGCCCTACTTGGAAATCAATTTTTACCACTCATCGCTATGGTGGCAGTATTTTATTTTTTAATGATTCGCCCCAAACAAAAGCAAGCCAAAGAACGTGAAGCAATGCTTTCAAAGCTAGTCGTTGGTGATAAAGTGTTAACTTATGCAAGCATCATTGGTTCAATCACAAAAATTGATGAACAAAATTTCACACTAAAAACCGGTGAGTCTAATATTGAATTTTCACGTGCAGCAATTCAGAAAAAGATTTAATCACTTTTAAAAAAATGACTCAGTTCTGTATAGAGACTGATTACTATATAGAAAAGGTCAATTTAGACAAGACATTAAAGGACAATTGGTTATATGGCCGTTTTAGATATTTACGAATATGGTGCAGAAATTTTGAGAATCAAAGCCACGCCTGTTGAAGAAGTTACAGAGGATTTTGCCATCCTTGCTGAAAACATGATTCAAACAATGTACGACGCAAAGGGAATCGGCCTTGCTGCTCCTCAGGTAGGCGAATCAGTTCGCCTTATTGTGGTTGATGTTTCCGGACCCGAAGAAAATGAAAATCCTGTGATTATTTTCAATCCTGAAGTAACATATGAGGCCGAGCCTGAAATGTACGAAGAAGGCTGCTTGTCTGTCCCAGGTATCTACGCCAATGTAGAGCGTCCCGCCATTATTTCTATCACAGGACTTGATATTGATGGCGATCCAATTAAATTCGATAAAATTGATGGGCTTTTTGCACGTTGTATTTTACATGAAATTGATCATTTAAATGGTGTTCTTTTTGTTGATTATTTAAATGATGAAGACAAAGAAAAGTATGAAAAAGAATTAGTCAAGATGGCAAAGTTAAGTCAGGCTAAAAAGTAAATAATGCAATTACGGGTGCTAAAATCAACTATTTTTGGAGCAATTTGCCTTGTATTGGTGAGTTGCTCTTATTTATTCCCCAAACGATTTGAAAATTTCCATTCAGTAGAAGAGCTTGAAAACTTAGGGGCTTCCCAGAGTCAATCGGAAAATGAACTTGCGAAAAAATCAGCCCCTCAGGTACCTAGTTCTAAAACAAGCAAGCTTGAGAGTGTAAATAATTCCCAAGAGAAACCTCTTCGCAAACCTCAAGCAGATAAAAAGACGGTGAATAAACTCACCAAGAAAGAGGTGACCACTAGTTCTAAAACAGATTTAAACTATAGAACTCTTATTGAAATAGCCTTAGAATCCCCCTCTTCAGAAGTCCACATAAACACACCACAAGCTATTAGCATACATTACAATAACAAAAAACAAAAACGGCGTGATGGTAAGTTAAGCCTAATTGCTTGTGATAAACAAATCTGCATTAATGGTTCATTTCCAAACATAACATTATCTGATTCCATTGTGATTCAACCGAAATTTGACTTTTTGGAATTCAAAAAGAATCCGTATCGGGGGGTTTTTGTTGTTAAAAACATTTCAGGTAAATTGGTTTTAATCAATCAACTCGAAATGGAAGATTATCTCAAGGGTGTTTTACCTTACGAAATTGGTATTCTTGGGGATTGGGCTTTTGAAGCTCTAAAAGCCCAGGCTGTGGCTGCAAGAACATACACTTATAATTATTTGAATCGTCGTAGGAAAAAAGGCTTTGATCTTTATGCAGATGTTCGCGATCAAATGTACCTTGGTGTAAATAAGGAATATGCGTTAAGTAATGAAGCCGTCGCCGAAACTGAAGACCTCATTATGACCTATAAAAATATTCCGATTGAGGCCTACTACCACTCTACTTGTGGTGGTTATACAGCCGATGTATCTAAAGTTTGGCCATCTCAAACCATAGAGTACTTGCAAAGTCGATCGGATCTTGATTCAAATGGTAATGCTTGGTGTCAGTCATCGAGTCTGTATGAATGGAAGTATCAATTTACATCCAAGGAATGGAATAACAATCTTCAAAAAAACGCTCAAAAATCAAGTAAAAAAATTAAATCTACGATTGCTAGCCCCGTTTTAAAGATTCAATCTAGGTCAGATGAAGGTCGCATCCACAAGGCTATCATAAGGCACACTAAGGGAACCGCTCAAATACCAGGCGACAAAGTACGATGGTTATTCGATCCACCCGGTAAAAGAATGAGTATTCTTCCAAGCTCTTGGGTCGATTTTAGTCATTCAAATGGTACTTGGCACCTTGATGGTAAAGGATTTGGACACGGGATTGGTCTATGTCAAATGGGAGCTAGAGAAAGATCGCGAGCAGGACAAACATTTCGTGAAATTCTATCTTCATATTACACTTCAATCGAATTTCAAAAAATCAAATAAACTACTCTGTACTCTTTGAGAGTACGGATTTTATCATTTTTTTTAACTTTCTAGTGCCGTTTATTTCATTCAGTTTAAATTGTCTATGCAAGATGAATGTCTTTAGACAAATAATTGGTGGTTTGAAATTGAATGCTAAAATACAACTGGAATCTCTCTGTGATGAATTAACTTCAATGCCGGGTTTATCTGATCAAGATTATTTAAAGGTTTTGGACCAAGTCAGCTTCTTTTTAAATTCAAATCAATCAAATCCAGGTGACGGTTCTGAATTTTTACGAGTGAAATTGATGCATGCTTTGACTAGTTGTATAAGAAATTCAAATAAGTATCACTTGCCTCATCCGCCCTCACTCAGCAAAATTCTGTCTCCAAGTGAAATTGAGTTAAGACACCAACAATACTTTTCTCTAGAGGAAAGCAACCCTTCCTAATATTTTCATTTCTCTGTATTTTAGCTTTACTTTATTTAATCTTGATTAATTTATTCAAAAAAAGACGAAGATAAACTTCGCCTTGCTTTGTTTTCATTAATTTTATTTTTCTTAATTTTTGTGCTGAAATAATTGACCTTTTTGAATCACACGAACAATAGTATGGGCTGCAGTCCATTTAGCACTCATGCTAAAGGTTTCACCAGCACCTTTTTCTTGAGCCAAAAGCTTTCCGCTAAGGTCCAAAAGATGTGCTTGATAAGGTGCATCTTCATTTAATTTTAATTGAGAATCTCCATTTGAATTCACACTAAAACGCTCAATTTGAGGTACAAAAGAACCTTTGTTTGACTGAGTTCCCCATTCTACAGAATAAACATGAGAGTAGGATTGAACATTTTGCTCTGACTCTAAAAGTTTTCCATCAAGAAAAATTTGTGCTTGAGCATGAACTTTCATTTTGTCTTTAATTTCTTGAGAGCTTAACGTATTTGAACTCTCTGCTTTTAAATAACCTTGATTGATATCCATCTTAATACGATCAACAGCAAAATCTAAAACTTCAGCACCAGTGCGCTCTATTACTAGATTCATTTCATCGCCAGCAGCTCCGCGCATAATTCCCAAAGTTTCAGACATCGTAAGAATACTCATCTCTTGACCATCAACAATCAAAATCATATCACCGGACTGAATCCCAGCAAGATCAGCAGGTGAGCCTTGAATAATAGAGTTAATCACTAATTGTTGGCCTTTTTTAACCAATGTAACCCCTACCCCGCCAAATGATTCTGTTTTGGTTTGGCTATACTCAGCAGCTGAAACAAAACACAAACTAGAACAGAGAGCAATTGCAAAAATAGTTTTTTTCATCAATGGCATAAAGAGACCTTGGGTAAGATTGAATGACTTATTATTAAATATATATGATTTTTGCGAAAAGAGCCTCTTTAGTGTTTCAGTGAGCACTCGCAATTCCTATATTTGTTCTAATCATATGGTTTTTTTGGGCAATCTGCCCGATTTTCGTCTAAAAATGGAGACTTCTTATGGAATCACGTTATTCCCCAAGTGATATCGAATCCCCTTGGCTTGAAAAATGGCAGCAAACTGGCGCCTACGCTCCCCAAGGACAAGGTGAACCCTATTCGATCGTCATCCCTCCACCCAATGTAACCGGTGCGCTTCACCTTGGTCATGCCTTAAACAACACTGTTCAAGACATCCTTATTCGTTGGCAGCGTAAGGTGGGTAAGAAAACGCTATGGGTCCCAGGTACAGACCATGCAGGTATCGCAACTCAAGCTGTTGTGGAACGTCGAATCAAAGAAGATGAAAACAAAACTCGTCATGACATTGGTCGTGAAGCACTTGTGAGTCGTATTTGGGACTGGAAAGATGAGTACGAAGCCCGCATCACTGGTCAACTTAAAAAAATCGGATCTTCCGCTGACTGGGATCGCCAACGCTTTACGCTTGACCCCGTCTGTGCTGATGCTGTTCGTCAGACTTTCTTTAAACTTTTTTCTAAAGACTTAATCTATCGAGGTAAACGCCTGGTTAACTGGGACGCACACCTCCAAACCGCTGTGGCTGACGATGAGATTGAGCACCAAACTGTCAAGGGACATATGTGGTATTTTAGATATCCACTAGCAGACGGATCAGGTTATCTCCCCGTTGCAACAACTCGTCCCGAGACTATTCTTGGAGATACAGCTGTAGCTGTGCACTCACAAGATGAACGATACAAAGACATGATTGGTAAAAAGCTTCGTATCCCATTTGTGGATAGAGAAATTACTGTCATAGCTGATGATATTCTAGTCAATCCAGACTTTGGTACAGGTTGTGTTAAAGTAACTCCAGCTCATGACCCAAATGACTATGAGACAGGTCTTCGTAACAATCTTGAGATGATTAACCTCATGAATGTTGATGGAACTTACAATGAGAATGCCGGACCATTTGAAGGTATTGATCGTCGTAAAGTTCGTAAACTTGTGGTAGCTGGGCTTGAAGAACTAGGTCTGATGGATAAAACTGAAGACCACGAACATCAAGTTGGACATTCTGACCGTTCTAAAACCCCCATTGAGCCTTATCTTTCAGACCAGTGGTTCGTTGCCATGGCTGATATTGCTGAACCTGCACTTGAAGCAGTTCGAAGCGGCGAAATTGAATTTCACCCTAAACGATATGCAAATACCTACCTAGATTGGTTAGGCGAAAAACGAGATTGGTGTATTTCTAGACAACTTTGGTGGGGACATCAAATACCAATTTGGTCTTGTTCAACTGTTTCAGAAAATGAACTTCAAGCCAAGTGGGGCCAAGACCCAACAGTTTCTTGGAAAAAAGTAGAGCAAGGCTTTCTCATTTGCGCTTCTGAAATTGATATTGAAGAAGATGCACTTGTAGGCCATAAATTAACGCGTGACCCCGATGTTCTTGACACTTGGTTTAGTTCGGCTTTATGGCCACTCTCAACTTTAGGTTGGCCTCATACCAATGAAGGCATTGAAGAATATTACCCAACTTCTGTTCTTGTCACCGCTCGTGATATTATTTCACTTTGGATTGCACGTATGGTTGTTTTTGGGATTCAGCACACAGGTAAAGTTCCTTTTAAACATGTCTATATCCACCCCACCATCATGGATGGCCAAGGTCAACGAATGTCTAAATCAAAAGGCAACGGTGTTGATCCATTAGATATTATCGAACAATATGGTACCGATGCTTTAAGATTCACTATGGCTTCTCTTGCCACCGAAAACCAAGATTCAAGACTTCCAGTTAAAAAGGTCATTAATGAAGAGGGCGTTGAAATCAACACCTCTGAAAAATTTGAGCAAGGTCGGAATTTTGCCAACAAACTATGGAATGCATGTCGTTTTGTCCAACCACATTTAGCTGAAGCTCAGCAAGCTGGAAGTCAATTAAATTATACGATGGAAGACTTGGCTCTTGAAGACAAATGGATTCTTAGTCGTCTTCACTCTGCAATTAATAATGTGAATTCAGCACTTGAGACTTATAGATTTTCTGACATCGTCGCTATTCTTTACCGCTTTACCTTTGATGATTTTTGTTCTCGCTACTTAGAGATTAAAAAGCCGATTATCACCAATCCTGAGAGTTCGGATTTAAAGACAACTGGCCTTGCTGTATTTAGTTCCGTACTTAAGGACTTGATTAATGTTCTTCACCCTGTGATGCCATTTATTACTGAAGAATTAAACAAAGTATTATATGTAGATTCACCGGATTTGATTACATCACCTTGGCCAGCTTTTGACTCAACTATTGTGAATCAAGATATTGAAAATCAATTTGATGCGATCTTTGGAATTGTTGAAGCTGTGCGCTCAGTGCGAGGACAATATGCAGTTTCGCCAATTTTAGAACTAGCTGTTAGTGTTCAATTCGATGAAGAGTCGCAAGCAACTTTAGTGAACCAAAGTACAGACTTAATTAAAACGCTAGCTAAACTATCTGAAGTTTCAATTTCCCAAAAAACTGAGACTCCAGCATTTTCTGCTCAAGTCATTATCAGTGGAGCAGTTATTTATGTTCCTCTTGAAGGAATATTAGACAAAGAGAAGGAAATTGGCAAAATTGAAAAAGACATCGTCAAAACAAAAAGCTTTATTTCAGGTATAGAAAAGAAACTTTCAAATGAACGTTTCGTAAATAACGCAGCTGAATCTGTGGTTAAGACTGAAAAAGAAAAATTAGCAACACAGAAAGATAAGCTTGAAAAAGCCTATGCTGCTCTGACTGAATTGCAAGGATAACTATGACAACAGGTTTTGAAGATTTTCAAAAGTATGCAGAAGCTGGTAAGCTCGTTCCAGTGAGAAAAGATTTTCTTGCGGATATTGAGACCCCTATTAGCGCTCTGATTAAATTGAAAGCAAAAGGTGATAATTGTTTCATTTTAGAGTCGGCTGAAAGATCTGAAGAAAGTGATCGTTTTCTTAGTCTCAACAGTCGTTATACCTTCGTTGGTGCGAGCCCATTTCTAGAGTTTGAATCAAGGGGGAATCAAGTCACCCTCAAAGGGGAGCGCAATGAAATTCTTGAAGGTAATGCATTAGATATCTTAAAAAGTCTTTATCAGGATTATCAAGGAAAAGCACTTCCCGATCTTCCCCCCTTTATCGGAGGCTCTGTTGGCTATATTGCATACGACGCAGTAAGATATGTTGAAGCAATCCCAGCCAAGGGCAAAGACGAGCTCAACTTACCAGACATTGCATTTGGATTCTACGATACTTTTTTAGTATTTGATAACGTGACTCATAAGATGTCGCTCATTTCAAATGCTCGTCAAGACCTTCATGATGAGCAAACTGCTTACGACAATGCACTCTCTAAAATTAATGAATTAGAAGAAATTTTACGAGCTCCTCTACCGCATGCTGAGCACTCCCTTCACCCTGGTGAACCGAGTGAACGCCGTTCAAATTTCACTCGTGAACGTTATCACGAAGCTGTCAACAAATGTAAAGATTACATCACAGCCGGTGACGCATTTCAAATTGTTCTGTCACAACGTTTTAGCATAGAACCTGGTTGTTCTGCCTTAGATATCTATCGTAGTCTTCGCACTATTAATCCATCTGACTATATGTTCTATCTTAAGTTTGGAGAACTAGAAGTTGTTGGCGCTTCTCCTGAGCTACTCGCTAAAAAAGACGCTCAAGGTAAAATCACAACTCGGCCTATAGCCGGAACTAGACCCCGTGGTAAAACTCCTGAAGAAGACAAAGCTTTAGAGATTGAATTACTTGCTGATAAAAAAGAACTTGCAGAACATCTGATGCTTGTAGATCTTGGTCGTAATGATCTCGGCCGTGTTTCAGAATATGGCTCTGTCAAACCGACTGAATTTATGGGCATTAAAAAATATTCTCACATCATGCATATTGTTTCAACCGTTGAAGGTCAGCTCAAAGGCGATATGGATGCACTTGATACTTTATTTGCTTGTTTCCCTGCAGGGACTTTAAGTGGGGCACCTAAAATTCGTGCGATGGAAATTATTGATGAACTTGAAGAGCTTCGTCGTGGTATCTATGGCGGAGCAATATGCTATCGTGATTTCTGTGGTAATCTTAATAGTTGTATAGCCATTCGTACCATGGTCATGAAGGACAAAACTGCCCATATTCAAGCGGGTGCTGGTATTGTAGCAGATTCGGACCCTGACTCTGAATACATGGAAACGATTCACAAGGCAGGAGCTCTCTTTAAAGCAATCCAAGAAGTGAAAAACTTAAGGAGTTTCTCATGATTTTAGTCATTGATAATTATGATTCATTCACATACAATTTGGTTCAATATCTCGGTGAGATTAATCCAGATATTCAAATTTTTAGAAATGATAAAATCACTGTGGCCGAAGCTTTGGCTTTAAAGCCTAAACACATTGTTATCAGTCCTGGACCTCGCACTCCAGACGAAGCCGGAATTAGTGTAGAGCTCATCAAAAATTGTCCTCCAACAATTCCACTTCTTGGCGTTTGCCTGGGTCATCAATCTATGGCGCAAGCCTTTGGTGGTGATGTTATTCGTGCTCCTTATTTGATGCATGGTAAGGTCAGTCAGATGAATATTATTAATGGAACAGATTCACTTATGTTTAAGGATATGGGTGAAAATTTCATTGCTACCAGATATCATTCTTTAATTGTAAAAAAAGAAACAATCCCTGATTGTTTCAAAATTACAGCAGAGACTGAAGACGGACTCATAATGGCAATGGAGCACATCGATCGCCCTTTATACGGGCTTCAATTTCACCCGGAGTCAATCAGAACGGATCATGGTAAGACGATGATCAAAAACTTTTTGAAAATTTCAACCTCGCCTTCGGCATCTTAAGGAAAAATCATGATTGTAAAAGCCATTGGGAAACTCATCAATGCTCAACATTTAAGCATAGATGAAACGGTACAAGTTTTCGAACAAATTATGAGTGGATCAGCTACTGATGCTCAAATAGGTGCCTACCTCATTGCACAGCGTATGTGTGGCGAAGGCATTGAAGAAATTACTGGAGCGGCAACTGTCATGCGCGCTAAGGCGACTCCCATCCCAACACATAGGCAAGAACTTGTTGACACTTGTGGCACAGGTGGTGACTCTAGTGGAACATTCAACATCTCGACTGCTTCTGCATTCGTCGCCGCCGGCGCGGGAGTACCGATTGCCAAACATGGCAATCGATCGATATCCTCAAAATGTGGCAGTGCTGACGTCCTCAACAGTTTAGGTCTCAATTTAGAGCTCAACTCAAATCAAGTGGGCCAATGTATTGATGACATAGGTATAGGGTTTTTGTTTGCACCGATGCTTCATGGCGCTATGAAGTTCGCTATTGGCCCTCGTAAAGAAATTGGGCAACGTTCGATTTTTAATGTCCTTGGGCCACTCACAAACCCAGCAGGAGCCAAACGTCAAGTGATGGGCGTCTTTGATAGCGGATTGACAGAAACTCTAGCCGAAGTGCTGGCTAATCTTGGGGCTGATCATGTTTGGGTTGTTCATGGATTAGATGGGATTGATGAGATTTCCTTGTGTGCTGTCACCAAAGTTTCTGAGTATAGTCATGGTATGCACAATAACTTTGAACTTGATCCTAGAGACTATGGTTTTGAATTTTGTCAGCCAAAAGATTTAGCTGGAAACACACCTGATGAGAATGCGGGTATTATTCGTAAAATTTTTGAAGGTGAGTTATCTCCTCGTCGTGATATCGTTATCCTGAACGCTGCTGCTGCAATATTAACGAGTGGACTAGCAAGTTCTTTTGAAGAAGGATTAGAAGCCGCCACCAAATCAATTGATGAAGGTCAAGCACTTAAAAAACTTAAAGACCTGATTACAAAAACTAATTCCTTCGGAAACTAACATGGCAAATATATTAGATGAAATCTGTGCTCACAAACTGATCGAGATTAAAGAAGCAATTTCTTTAAAGTCTTATACTCAAATTGAAAAAGAAGCGGGGCTTGCAAAAGTTCGAGCCTCTTTTAAAGACGCACTGATTAACCCAGATTATAAAAAAATTAAAATTATTGCTGAAGTCAAAAAAGCATCTCCTTCCAAAGGAGTGATTGACCCCAACTTTAATCACATGAAAACTGCCGAAATATATGCTCAGAACGGCGCTCACTGTATGTCAGTTCTCACTGACAAAAAGTTTTTCCAAGGAGCACCTGAATTCCTTCAAGAGATTACAGCAAACTTTGAAACACCTTGTCTTCGTAAAGACTTTATTTTGGATGAATACCAAATTCTTGAGGCCAAGGCTTGGGGTGCGTCGGCAATACTTTTAATTGTTGATTGTTTAAAGGACAGTGAGCTTCTTAGATTACATCGTTTTGCTTTGGATCTTGGGCTTGATGTTTTAGTTGAAACTCATCGTGAAGATGAAGTCAAACGTGCGCTTGATAATGAAGCCATCATCATTGGTGTCAATAACCGGAATTTAAGAACTTTTGAAACTTCACTTGAAACGACATTTCGACTACGCCAGATAATACCTAAGACTCACATAACAGTAAGTGAAAGTGGAATTTCTTCGGCTGATGATATTCGCCAAATTCTTAAAGCTGAGGTAGAAGCTGTCCTTGTAGGTGAATCTTTGATGCGTCAAGGTGCCGGGCTTTTGAAAGATTTATTGAATTAGGTTTTTTTGATCTATGCAATACAAAAAAAGTCTCACAAGTAAATCATGTGAGACTTTTTTGATTCCCCAAGAGTATCACTCAAAATTATTAAGCATAATTTATTCTAAGGTGAGTATTATAATTCCATTATCGGATGTCACCACTTGCTCCATAAAAGCTTTATAAGCTAAATAATCTTTTGGCTGCACATCTTTAGGGTAGAGATAAAAATGACGACTAGCGACAACATCAAGACCTTTGATATCATATGTCACATAATAATATCCAAATTTATTTTTTATCTGGATAGATTCAGGTGCATCCAAAACGGCATATCCTTTAGGTAATTGAAGTTTCATTTCCTGAACTCGCTTACCATATAGTGAGCCCACTCGCCAATCTTGAATTGCGTATTTTCGTGACTTTTCTCTCACTAAAACAGACCCATCCAATCCATCTACCCATGGAATGGGAAGTGCGATTGTTTTTGAATTTTTAAAGGCCGCATTTTGTGCTTGATAATCATAGTTGTACTCCATCAGAGAATCATTATGTCCAAGGCCTTTCCAATCATATCTTCCAAGCTCTACAGATGGAAATCTTGATTTTAAAACCTCTTCTAAGTTTTTACGAAGTTCCTCTTCATCTTTGTGCTTAAGATTACCTCTGAAGCCCGCAGCGGCATCCCCACTTCGTATAGTTTGAATTGATCTAGAGAAGCTCGCATCTACTCTCAAAGTATCTTGACTTATTCGATGTATATATTCTATTGAATCATTGTAAAACGGCAACCATCTCAACTTGTTTTCCTGATCATCATTTACAACTAAAGCCCTTGCGCCCAAATCTTGCTTGGGAAGCACATTCCAGGGGTGGTTCGGAGCTGTAAAATCCACATAAGAAAAGTCAGTTTTTAGTATGCAGTGATCAAACTCTAGTGATGGAAGGATTTCTGAAACACCATTATTCCTAGTTTGAACTAGGACCAAATCAGATTTGACTCCAGCAATTGAAAGTAACGTCTTTGCAAGAACTGCCATATCTTTACAATCTCCAACCCTGGTAGCTAAAGATTTAAATGCAGTTTGAGGTGTATACCCTGCTTGACGAAAACTGACTGAGCTATATCTGATTTTTTCGGTGATGAAATGGTGCACCGCTTTAACTTTCTCTTCATCAGATTTTTTTCCAACAAAAATTGAGTCCGCTAGTATTTTTAGTTCAGGTGTTATTTCCATTTTATCTGTCGTCAAGGTCTTATACCAATTGGATATGTGAGTCCAAGAAGGGAAACTACTGATGTGAACCCAAGGCCAAACGACCTCTTCTTTGGCCGCTCGCCCCTCTGGCTTATACCCTAAAACATTATTTCTTTCCCAACTCTTACCTATTAAACCCAACACTTGAAATTCCTTTGGCTTCATCAATAGAAGATTTGATTTAACTTTATACTCTCTGCCTAAAGGAGTGAGCGCTTCAGTATAATATTTTAAAGTCGGTACTAAGTGAGCAAAATAAAAGAAGTTCTCAAAATTCCTAGCTAAAAGACCCGAGAAAAAATGTTGTCTCCTCCATTTTATTTCGATAAAATCACCGGGTTCTAAGTTCTTAAAAACCAGTGATAAAGAGTTCTTATCTGCAGCTAAAGTTTGACCATCAATTTTATGTACCAAAGCCTTTTGGATTTTAATATTTTCATAATTTGAATTATATGATAAGTCCGTTTCTTTCCAATAATCCACACCTTTTTGATCTAATATTTCAACAATCATTCGTTCGTAAATTTCAAAAGCTCCACTTGGATAAGTAAGCAAAGATGATTGATTCAATAGGATGAGTGAATTTTTATTTCTCCCATCTTTCCACTTAGCTGCTGATTTTTTCAATTGTTCAAAATCAAACTCTTTTACTGCACTAGGCCAAGGTGCCTCTCCTAAAAGTTCTTGATATCTATTCAATGCCTTAAAATCATTAAAGTTAATACTCAAAAGCTTTTCATAATTTTCAATGAGTAAATCTTTTTGCCCCAGCTTTTCATAAATTTGGATTTTTTTATTTAAAGCCTTTGTCAAAAACGGATTAACTTCTAACATTTTATCTGCCAACTTAAGCGCTTTATCAAACTCTCCAAGCTCAATATTTAAACTAGCTAGTTTAGATAGATAGCCTGCTGCATTGGGCCTAGTAATTAGAACCTTTTCGTAAAAAGCAGAAGCCTCTTTCATATTGCCATCGCGCATGTATTCTTCAAAAAAGATACCTGCTGTATTCGGGTGAAATCCCCAATGCTCTCTTAATCCCTTAAGAACGGATTTGTACCTTTTGGGATTCCCCATTTTAAGTCTCATATTTGCTACAGTAGACATTAAGTCAATATTACCCGGATACCAAATTTCCATTGAATCTAAAAGATCAAGTGCTTCTCTTTCCTGCTGAAGCTGGCTATATACCTGCAGTAATTTCAAATGTAATCTACCATTGAAATCCATTTTTTGTGGTTTTTTTAGAATATACTCTAAGGATTTTTGAGGATTGTCTTCAGACATAATTCGACTCAATTGAAAGTTCCAAGCTTGTCCATTATTTGGTTCTTCTCTATATGAGCGATCAATATAGAGCTGCCCTAAAGTTCTATCTCCTCGTCTAAAATAAATTTCAGATAAGCGATTATTGATCCAAGCGGACTGTGGAAACCTTAATTTTAACTTTGAGGCTAAGGCAATTGCTTCATCTAAAGCTTCTATATTGATAAGTTCATTTAAGAGTATTAATGAAGCACCGAGCTTACCTTTCCTTGAATCTGCTTTTAAAGACTTCATATTCGGATTTTCTAATAAAGTAATTTTCACTGCTTTTTGTGAAGCTTTTTTTTGCGACTTGGGCTCTATTTTAAGATTGAGCGGATTTTTGTTTTTATCTAAAATCCTTAAACTGAAATTTGACTGCTTTTCAGCAGAATGTCCCAATTTTAAAAGAATATCATTTTGACCTTTTAAAAGCTTCACAGGTATTTGAAAAGCATCCATTCCAGTATTTTGGAATTTTAATTTTTCTAGAACTTTTTTAGTATTTATCCACAGTGAATAAGAACCACTCACTCCAAAACTCACGAGAACTTTTTGATCTTTGTCAGAATGAACTGATGTCGCAAAATAATTCATTGATTTTTCAATATTCTGATGAAAGTCCATAAAGACCCAAGGAGTATAATCCACTCCTTTTAAATCGTTCCACTTGACTTCAATTCCATTTTCACCATCATAAGTTTCACTAAAATCAAATCCATTTTCTGGAGCTAAATTTTTATAAAATGATGAATTTGAAGAGTTATTAAAAGGACCTACGTATTTCCATTCTTTAATAACTCCTAATTGCTTCACGACCCTTTGAGCTTTTTTTAAATCACCATCGGCAATGTAAAAGTTTTCTAATTCACCCAGTAGATTACTAGCAAATGATTCCCCTGGCCACTTCTGAATAAGCTCTCTTGATAGCTTTGTCAATTTAGCTTGATATTCCCTATTGACCGATCTAGCTGCCCAATAAAATCTTTCACCACATGGATCAAGTATTCTCGGGCTTTTATCAAGTTCAACAGCTTTAAAACAAAGGTCAAGAATTTTATCTTGATTGAGATACCACATCTCAACAAATGTTAAACCTAAATATCCTTTTGCTTTATTTTTATCAAAGAATGAATCTGACTCTTCTGTAAAAATGACCCTTGCTTCTTCTACTTTATTTGACAATAAAGCTCGGTAGCCATCTTCAATAGAAGCATAGCCATTATTCAAAACTATGCATGTTATTAGAATAAATATTATTTGGAATATTTTTAAATTTTTCATCAGTTTTCCAAGGTAAAAAGCATTCTAAACATCTAGGTTGTTCAAACACTAAGATTTAGATAGTTAATTTAAAAAAGTTTCACTAATCAAGCTCACCATCATGATAACAGATATACCGGCATTGGCTAAGAAAAAGTCTTTATTCATGTCATCCAAAGAGTTACTCTTGCGGAGTTTATGAATATAAAGCAATATCCCTCCAATTAAGCCAAGCTCAAGAAAAGAATAAAGGGACCAAGACCTCATATATGAAAGAACAATTAAGCTTATTAGCATCAAAATATGAGAAGCAGCTGCAAATCTGAGCGCTCCCTGAGTTCCAAACCTTGAAGGTATTGAGTGAAGCTCTAAATCCTGGTCAACCTCTTGATCCTGAGTAGCATAAATCATATCAAATCCTGCTATCCAAAAGGCCAGAACAAGTCCTAAAACAACAGGATACCAATCCAAATCACCTCTAACGGCGACCCAAGCACCCGCAGGTGAAAGCCCAATTGCAATACCCAAAAAGAAATGACACAACCAGGAAAAACGTTTCCACAATGAATAAGACATTAAAACAAGCACTGTCGGGACTGAAAGAGTAAAAGCTAAGGGGTTAAGCATCCAGGCTGAAAAAACAAAAATTATAATATTGACGATGATAAACACTAACGCTGATTTTGTACTAATCTCACCAGACACTAAGTGGCGCCTCTCTGTCCGAGGATTTTTAGCATCAATATCTCTGTCTATATAACGATTAAAACCCATGGCCGCATTTCTAGCAGTCATCATGGCAACCAAAATCCAAATAACCACATTCCAAGATGGCAAACCTTCTGCAGCAACAAACATGGAAGCGAGTGCAAATGGAAGGGCAAAAACCGTATGAGAGAATCGAACAAACTCCATCCAACGATTAATCATTTTGTGCCCAAGGTTTGAACAATGTATGAGGAATATTTAACTGGTCTAAAACTTTGCCCACAACTGTATTCACGAGATCATCCATAGTTTCAGGGTGATAATAGAAGAAGGGACTTGGAGGGACAATCTTTGCACCAGCATCATGAAGCGTCAACATATTTTGTAAGTGAATTCTACTTAAAGGCATCTCACGAGGACATACAATCAAAGGACGTGATTCCTTTAAAAACACATCTGCCGAACGAACTAATAAATTTAGTCCTGTACCAGAAGCTATGGCTCCAAGTGTCCCCATTGAACAGGGTAAAACAACCATCGCATGATATTTGGCAGTACCCGAAGCCGATGGAGAGAAATAATTATTTATATCATGACGTTTACTTACTAGTTTGAATAGAGATACTTCTTTTTCATATCTAGCTACTTGTTCACCAGCTTCAGAACAAATTAATTCAACAGGAATATCTTGGGATATTAACTCTTCTACTAGACGCCGAGCGTATATAGTACCACTTGCACCAGTCACCCCAAGGACAATCGGTAACTTTTTAGGAGTTGAATGTTTCATTTAAACCTATACCTTTTCAGCGACGACAATATAAGCCAAGCCACCATCACAAAGCATGATATTATTGACATTGAATCCTTCTGACTCGCATAAGGTTTTATATTCTTGTACTTTTAAAAACCCTTTGATGGACCTCACCAAATAAGCGTATGCATCACCTTTGCCACTAAATAATGCTCCAAATAATGGAATGAATAACGGCGCCATAATTTTATAAAAAAAGAAATTGAAGGGATTACTTGGTTGAAAAAATTCCAAAGTAATAAACAAACCACCCCTCTCAAGAACTCTGTTTGCTTCTTGAACACCTTTTCTCGTGTCGTCTAAATTTCTCATACCAAATCCATTGAGTACAGTATTAAACTGTTCGTTAGCAAATGGGGTCTGCATGGCATCGAGTTGAACAACTTCAAATGGATATTTTTTTTGAGATACTGAAAGCATTCCATGTGAGAAATCACCCACAACTCCAAGATTAATTGAACCTAAAGTTCGTGATACTTCATTAAGAAAATCACCAGTCCCTCCACAAAGATCCAAAACACGCAGATCACCTTCATGAGTAATTTGCCTGATGGCTTTTTTACGCCAAGAAATATCTCGGCCTAAGCTCAAGAAATGATTGAGGAAGTCGTATTTTCCCGCGATATCATCAAACATTCGACGTATTTGAACACCCATGTGGGTCCTTTCGTTTACATCAAATATAACAAAATCTTTAACCTAATAAATACAAGATGGACAAAAGAACAATGAAAAATTTTAAATAAACTCAACAAAACTATTGCAAGTTCAAATCGCTTTAATATATTTGGTTCACAGGCCGGCCTTGTAGCTCAGTTGGTAGAGCAGAGGACTGAAAATCCTTGTGTCAGCAGTTCAATTCTGCTCGAGGCCATTAAAAGATCACTTTTTAAGTGGTCTTTTTTTTTTGTCTTTTTTTTGTCTTTTTTGTCTTTTTTTTCATCC
>CAWVXU010000026.1:0-29546 GCA_963934255.1 uncultured Fibrobacterales bacterium | reverse complement strand
AAACATAATGAACTCGTTCAAATTGAAAAAATTGAGCGTAAAGCTTTTAAAAATTCTCAAGAAATACTGGAAGAAATTTCCCGAAGTATTGGCGGAACCAGTACTCAAGTCGAGCAATCTATTTCAGAAATCAAATTTAGATTTAGTAAAAGTTATACAAATCCAAGCGAATTTAAAAATGATGCTCAAGCTGTTTTTGATAAGTTTCGCATCAAATATCCTCATCGTAGAATCATTATTGAAGATCGAACTGAACTCAACAAAATTTATGTGGAAGCTGGTGACCCACTCTCTGAGTAAATCATTTTGAATACTGAACTCAATGAAAAAAGCCAGATTCATCTTGAATTTGGCTTTTCTTAATTTAACTTTAAAATGCGGCCCTAGTTGCCAAACAACATGGGTATTCTTAACAAATCATAATACATCACATAGACGAAGAACCCAATAAAGAAGTACATTGCTACGCCGTTGATTTTCATTTGAGTACGAGCAGCTAGTGGCTTACCACGAATAGCTTCGAGTGCTAAGAACATCAGAATACCCCCATCAGTCACAGCTAAAGGAAGTAAATTCATAATACCGAGGTTCATACTAATCAGCGCCAAGAACTCAACTAACTTTTGTAGACCAGCATGGAAACTCCAACCAATCATGCCCACGATTGCTACAGGACCAGACATTGACTTAGGAGAAATTTGACCACCGATCATTTTTCCAATGTAAATAAAAGGTTTTTCAGCCATGCGAATCCCTTTATCCCATGCCTTAGGAACCGCTTCAATCATACCATATTGGCGTATCATTGGAGGATCAAGCGGCATTTCCATCGGTTGTATACCCATCAACCAGCGAGTTTTCTTCAAAGTGGGTAACTGTTCAGGAGTAAATAACTTAGGCGCAAGTTTAATCTCTGCAATCGTCCCATCAGGGTGCTTCACTTTAAAAAGAAGCTCTTTGCCCTCTGATTTGGATACCCAACGATTAAGGTCATGAGCCGAAACTAAGTTCTGTCCATTAATAGAAAGAAGCTCATCGCCTTTTTGCATACCAGATTTTTTAGCTGGACTATGGTCTAACCAATTGCGAATAACAACTTTAATTGAAGGATTAACACCTACATAAGCGATACCCCATTCAGCAAACTCTTCTGGAATATATGGAAGGATAGGAAGTTGAATTGTATCTGCACCACGAAGAATTGTGAGCTTTAATTCTTCACCATCCGACATCGCCATGGTTTCAAGAAATTCATTCCACCCAAGAGTTTTATTACCATTAATTGCGATGATAGTGTCTTTAATCAATACACCGGCTTTTTCGCCAGCAAAACCCTCTTGAACTCCACCGACGATAAGGCGCTCTTTTTCGTACTCAGGTACACCGTAAATAAATAAGCCCCACAAAACAGCAAAGGCAAAAACGATATTGACAAATGGTCCACCAAAGGCAATTGCAGCACGAAGCGGAATAGATTTACTAGCAAAATCACCAGAATTGTATCCTGTAGATGCCGGGGTAAAGACCTCTTCACCACTATGCGGTTTTTCAGGGTGTTCAACAGATTCTGACTCATCTAACTTAGCTGACTCGTTATCGCTAGTTTCGTTCGCTGATTGAGATTTTTCACTATCTGCTAATTCTGATGGCTCAACCGGATCGACTGAGTGTAATTGTTCGCCAGACATAGCGACATAACCACCAAATGGAATAGCCGAGATACAATAAATAGTACCACCACGTTCAAACTGAAGAAGTTTCTTTCCGAAACCAATAGAAAATACTTCAACACGAACACCGCCCCATTTAGCCACAAGAAAGTGACCCATCTCGTGTATAAACACTAAGAAACTCAGACCCAAAAGGCCTGTGATTACTTGTAATACTGTCTTAATTACTTCATCCATTCAAGGATTCCTTTTGTTTTAGCTTAACAGCTAATTTCGTATTTCTAATATACCAATTCAACTATTACTGATGAAGTGGCTTTTGCCAAATTTATCTGTATATTATCAATTGACCTGATACATTGAGTTTAAAATTTTGACTTCAAATAATCGAGTGTAAAAATCCTAGTTTCCTGATCCACTTTTAAAATTGTATCAAGATCAGGCTCATCAATTACCGACGACTTACCTAAAATATCCTCGAGAATCTTCGGAATATCAAGATACTCAATCTGACCGTCCAAAAATGCAGGGACAACCACCTCATTGGCGGCATTAAGAATGGCCGGAGCAGTTCCTTCTCGATTACCTGCTTCATAAGCGAGCCTTAAACAAGGGAATTTCTCCGCGTCTGGTGCAAAGAAATCAAGAGAACCAATATCAGGAAGATAGACATGATCGACATTGAGGTCCCATCGTTCTGGATAAGACAATGCAAACTGGATTGGGTGACGCATATCTGGAGCGCCAAGTTGAGCCATCAGACTTCCATCCACGAATTGAACCATTGAATGAACAATAGACTGAGGATGAACGACAACTTTAATTTGATCATAAGGTAGTTTAAAAAGATAATGAGCTTCCATCACTTCAAGGCCTTTATTCATTAGGGTACTTGAATCAATTGTGATCTTTGGCCCCATGGACCAAGTTGGATGCTTTAAAGCTTGAGCGCGCGTGATGTTAGCAAATTCTTCTTTGGGAAGAGTCCTAAAAGGACCGCCTGAGGCAGTCAATTGAATATGGTGTACTTCTTTAGTTGGGCGTTCAGCTAGACACTGAAAAATCGCATTGTGCTCACTATCCACAGGAAGTAGCGATGCTTTAGGGTGTTCGCTCAAAAGCTGTTCGACACAATACCCTGCCATTACCAATGTTTCTTTATTTGCCAAGGCTACTCTTTTATCATGTTTGATCGCTTCAAGAGTGGGTAGACAACCCACTGAGCCTACAAGACCATTCACTACAACATCCACTTCAGGATCTTTCACAATCTGAAGTAAGCCATCCATACCGCATAGTACTTCGCGGCCGAGCTCTTTCGAAAGCTTTTCTGCAGCTTCACTTGACCACATGACTAGATGCTTGACATCAAACTCACGAGCAATCGTGGCCATTTTTTGCCAATTAGAGGCTGCTGCTACCGAATGCAAAGTAAAGCGATCTGCATGATGCTTCAAAACATCAATTGTTGAATCACCAATGGAACCTGTTGCTCCAAGAAGACAAACGGCACTTTTAGTATCAACAGTAAAATTAGACATAGACACCTCTATTTAAAAAACGCAATAATGATCACTGAGAGTGGTAAGCCTAAAATAAAGCTATCAAATCGATCCAAAACACCACCATGTCCTGGAAAGATATTAGAAGAATCTTTGACGCCAGTGTACCGTTTCATTGCTGAGAAGAATAAATCACCAATCTGACCTGCGATGGATAATATCAAACCAAGTAAAAGAGTCGGAACTAGATCAAGACCAGTCATCGCCGGTCCAACAAAATAGACAAGTACTATTACACCGATGACACCGCCGATAGAACCTTCCCATGTTTTCTTAGGAGAAATCTGTGGAGCCATTTTGTTTTTACCCAAAGTGCGCCCAGCAAAATAAGCAAATGAATCAGAAGCCCACATCACCATTGCTGTGAATAAGAATACATAAGCACCCTCAAAGCTCATATCACCTGCAGAGATAATTTCAAAACCTTGTGCGGTCCAAAAACCAAGTAGCGCAAAACCCAAAAGCACTTGTGCAAGCCAAGGGAAAAGTTCATCAATATCAATGCTCTTATAACCTAATAAGATTAATGTGAATACACTCACCATGGTAACGAGTGAAGTATAACACGATAGAGTTGGAATAAATTGTGTCAGGTTCAACGCTAACATCAATAGAGGGAGGACAATATCTACCCTTGGGCCGTTGAATTTGGCACGAATCATTTTGCCAAATTCCCAAGAACCCACTACAAGAATAAATGAAAGAGCCCCAACCCTTGTCCAATAATTAAAATACATCAAGAAAAAGAAAAGTGCCATTGCAGGAATTGCAAATAATATACGTACAGTTAAATTACTCATCAGTGTCAATAACTCCTCCGAAGCGTCTTTGGGTAGATTGGTAAAAGTCTATCGCTTCATTAAATGTTGTTTCAGAAAAATCAGGCCATAAAACTTGACTGACATAAATTTCTGAATAAGCAGCCTGCCATAATAAATAGTTTGAAATTCGACTAGCGCCACCTGTGCGTATCATTAATTCTGGATCGGGAACTTCAGGTAAATACAAGTGTTCCGAAATAACTGCATCAGTAATGTCTTCCACTTTTATTGAACCATCCAAAACCTTTTGAGATATTAGACGAGTCGCTCTAGTTAATTCTCTACGCCCACTATATGAAATAGCCAAATTTAATTGCATGCCCGTATTAGCTGATGTCTTATCAATCGCACCTTTTATTTTCTTACGAGCTCGTTCAGGAAGTTGATCCATGTCCCCAAGTACTTCAAGACGAACATTTTTATCCATCATATTTTGAATCTCGCGATCAATCATATCACCGAGAAGTGCCATTAAAAAAGTGACTTCTTTGGGTGGTCTCTTCCAATTTTCAGATGAGAAAACATAAAGAGTAAGATAACCAAGTTTGTGTTCGGTACAAACTCGGATTACTTCACGTGTCGCTTCAACACCTTTTTTGTGTCCAAAAACTCGAGGCTTTTTTTTGGCTTGAGCCCAACGACCGTTACCATCCATGATAATGGCAATATGTTTAGGAAATTCGTTCAATCTAACTCCAATTAAACTTTAAGGATGTCGGCTTCTTTTTCACTATATAGTTCATCAACTCTTTTAATGAACGAATTAGTGGTCGTCTGGATTTCGTCAAGTTCATCTTTAATCACGTCTTCAGACATCCCCACTTCTTTACCATCTTTTTTGAGGGTATCGTTTTCGTCACGACGAATGTTGCGAATAGCAATCTTTGCTTCTTCACCTACTTTTCGAGCTTGCTTAGCAAGTTCAATACGACGTTCACCAGTTAGGATTGGTAGATTCAAGCGAATAAACGAGCCATCACTCTGAGGAGTCAGACCTAAGTTGGATTCGAAAATTGCTTTTTCAATGGGTCCAAACATTTCTTTTTCCCAAGGCGAAATTGCAATGACACGTGCTTCAGGAACGGCCACATTTGCAACATGAGTTATAGGTGTTGGAGTTCCGTAGTAATCAACCATCACGTTATCTAACAATGAAGGGGTCGCCATACCAGTGCGGATTTTACTCCATTCTCTTCTGCAAGACTCTATCGCCTTTTCCATTCTTTCTTCAATAGCCATTTTTAATTCTTTCGTAATTCTTTAAATCTTTAAACTTTAAATCTATGCTGTAACGATTGTACCCATGGACTCACCACTAACAACTCGTTCCATTGAAGAGTCACCCATTTTAAAAACTAAAATCGGCATGTTGTTTTCACGACAAAGTGCAACAGCAGACGTGTCCATGACACCGAGCTCTTGATTAATTGCATTGGTATAAGTCAAAGTATCGTATTTGACAGCATCAGGGTTTTTCATTGGATCTGAATCATAAATCCCATCAACTTTAGTTGCTTTCATAATCACATCAGCTTGAAGTTCGATTGCACGAAGTGTCGCAGCTGAGTCAGTTGTGAAATATGGATTACCAGTACCGGCACCAAAAATAACTATGCGGCGTTTTTCTAGATGACGCACTGCTTTTCTTTTAATAAAAGGCTCGCACACCGCTTCAATTTTAAGAGCGGACATCACACGAGTCGGGATGCCATTTTTTTCAATTGCGTCTTGCATAGCTAAACAGTTAATCACTGTTCCAAGCATACCCATCTGATCACCTGTCGTTCTATCAATACCCTCAGCAGAAGCTGATATTCCTCGAACAATATTGCCACCACCAATGACGATAGCGACTTCACATCCCATATTGTGAATACGTACAATTTCAGATGAAATTTCTTTGATGATTTGAGGGTCTACACCGAAACCCTTTTCTCCAGCAAGTGCTTCACCGGAAAGTTTTAATAACACGCGTTTGTATTTTAATTCTGACACAATAATCCTTTGGATGCAAGTAAGCTATTCCTACCTCCTAAAGTAGAAAATCAAGCAAATTAGGTCAAAATTCATTTGTAAAACAGGCGTATATCTTGGCTATTTTGATAATTGCACAGTTTTATTAAATTTGAGAACATGGATAACACTCACCTTCAGCATTATATTCCAGCGACTTGGAGCTTGTACTTAAGCTCAGAGGTTCAAACAAAGGATTTTGAACTACTCAATGATAGGCTGGCAACTGAATTTGAGAACCATATTGTATACCCAAATATTGTAAACTTATTCAAGGCACTAGAAATTTGCCCCTTGACAGAGACTAAAGTAGTCATCTTAGGTCAAGACCCCTATCATGGTCCAGGTCAAGCACACGGCTTGAGTTTTTCCGTCCCTTCAGAGTTCAACGTCCCACCTAGTCTCAAAAATATTTATAAAGAACTTCATCGGAGTGTTGACTTTGACATCCCTAATCACGGAAACTTAACTAGTTGGGCGACTCAAGGAGTATTACTATTAAATACTGCTTTGTCGGTTCGTGCCGCTCAGGCAGGATCTCATAGTAAACTTGGATGGTCTAATTTTACAGACTCTGTGATCCATAAAGTTTCACTTTATCAAGACAATGTGGTCTTTTTACTTTGGGGCGCCCACGCACAAACAAAGTCACACCTGATTGATAGTTCCAAACATTTGATATTGACATCTGCGCACCCTTCGCCTCTGTCTGCTTACCGAGGTTTTTTGGGTAATAATCATTTTGCCGAAGCCAATGAATTCTTGGATGAAAAAAGTTTGACGAAAATAAACTGGAATAGTCTGAATAAACAAATGGATTTATTTTCGATCTAAAAAAGAAAAAGCCACCTAGGAAATCCTAAGTGGCTTTTAAAGTTTTCAAAAAATTGAATCTATTTACCCAGCTCGAAGCGGACAAATTCACCAATTTCAAGTGACTCAACACCAGCAGCTGCAGCAGTTTCTTTAAGAAGCTCTGTTACAGGTTTTTTAGTGTCTTTGATGAACATTTGTTCAGCGAGACAAACTTCTTTTAAGTACTTCTTAAGTTTTCCTTCAATCTGACGATCGATGTATTCTTCTTTAGTACCAGCTTTACGAGCAAGCTCAACATATACTTCACGCTCTGCTGCGATAATTTCAGCAGAAACTTCACTTGAATTAACAGCAATTGGAGCCGTAGCAGCGACTTGCATAGCAAGATCTTTTGCAACAGTTTCAATAACAGCCATATCAGTAGCAGTTCCAGGGAACGTTAAACGAACAACAACACCAATTTTACCACCCATATGTGAGTAAGTAGCAACTGCAGCATTTTCCGAGGAAATTATTGCGTGGCGTTTGATACCAATATTTTCAGTGATACGGCCAACAAGAACATTCAACTCTTCTTGAACAGTAGAATCGTTCAATGGAGATGCTAGTAATGTTGGAAGATCTGTGATATTTCCTTCAGCAGCAAGCTTTGCAGCAGACTCACCAAAAGCGATATATCCTTCGTTACCAGAAGTAGGCTCTGTTTCACAGAAAACTTCAACGGCAGCGATTGTAGTTCCAGAAGTGGCGAAGAAAACTTTACCTTCGTTCGCCTCACGTCCAGCTTTTTTAGCAGCAACAGCTGCTCCAGCTTTACGTAAGTTAGCGATTGCTTTTTCGACATCACCGTCAGTTTCGACTAATGCTTGTTTGCATTTCATCATTCCAACGCCAGTTTTTTCACGTAACTCTTTTACGAGTGCAGCAGTAATAGCCATGATAAACCCTTTTGCTTAAGCTTCTTGTTGCGCAAGTTCAATGCCTTCGGCAGCTTGATCTTTTGCTTGTTTTTTAGTGAGTAGTGATTGAGTAAGATAATCTAAGATTAAGCTTAAAGACTTGACTGCATCATCATTGGCCGGTACCGGGTATTCAACGAGTTCAGGGTCAACATTTGTATCACAAAGTGCGATAATCGGAATACGTAATTTACGCGCTTCACGAATAGCAAGGTGCTCATATTTAACGTCAGTAATAACGATAAGTGATGGAAGACCTTTTAAGCTACGGATACCGTCAAAAACTTCAGCAAGACCCATGCGGTCTTTTTCAAGTTGTAGAACTTCTTTTTTAGTCAGTTCATTGTAAGTACCGTCTTTAGCCATTTTCTCGATTTTCTCAAGTTTACGGATCGATTGACGAACAGTTTGGTAATTAGTTAGCATCCCGCCTAACCAACGTTTAGTCACGTAAAATTGACCTGTCGCTCCAGCAACATCTTGAATTACTTTGCGAGAAGTAACTTTTGTTCCAACGAAGAGAACTTGTTTGCCAGCTTCAGCAACTTTTCTGACAACTTTCTCTGCGGCTTCAAGAGTTTCTTGAGTTTTCTTTAGATTAATTACGTGAATACCATTGTGCTCACTTAAGATGAATTTGCGCATCTTAGGATTCCAACGACGTGTTTGATGACCGAAGTGGACACCTGCTTCAAGCATTTCTTTTAAACTTGGTAATTCCATTTTAATTTCCTTGGTTTAATAACTTCCCGGGCGGTATCTTGTTGGCCTTAAAATTCCACAATGTGAAACAACCCAAGACCATAACCACCAGGTGATTGATATATATTTTAATATTAACGTTTTGAGAATTGGAAAGATTTACGAGCTTTCTTACGACCGTATTTCTTACGTTCCACACAACGTGGGTCACGAGTAAGTAGATCTGCGCCACGTAATGCTTTGCGATCTTCTTCGTTAGCAGATACTAGTGCACGAGCGATTCCTAAACGGATAGCGCCAACTTGACCAGAGATACCACCACCATGAGCGTTAGCAATCACGTCCCACTGTGAACCATTGTCTAGAGTTGCAAAAGGCATCTCAGCGATCATGTTCTGTGAGTCAGAGTGAAAATACTCAGTGAAATCTTGTTTGTTTACAGTGCGTTTCCCTGTTCCAGGACGCAAAATTACAGCTGCAACAGCGTCTTTACGACGACCAGTAGCGCGGAATTGTGTTAATTTTTTAGCCATTATCTATCCTTAAATTGCTACAGGTGATTGTGCTGCGTGAGGATGTTCTGATCCTTCATACACAAATAGTTTAGAGTACATACGTTTGCCGATAGCGTTCTTAGGAAGCATACCTTTAACAGCGTGTTCTACAGCATAAGTTGGTTTTTTTGCCATCATATCTGAGAATGATGTAGTCTTACTGCCACCAGCGTAGGTAGAGTGAGAAAAGTATGAGTTTTGCTCGGCTTTTGCACCAGTCAAAACGATTTGTTCTGCATTAATAACTACTACGTAGTCACCAACGTCAGATGCAGGGCTATATGAAGCTTTGTGCTTGCCCTTAAGAATATGAGCGATACCAGTTGACATACGACCAAGTACTTGGTCTTTTGCATCAATCAGAACCCATTTTCTTTCAACGTTGTTGTCGTTGACGATCTCTGTTTTCATTTAATTGCCTTCTTTTTATACAATATGTTAGTTCATATTCACGCGGAAATGAATACGAATAAGCTCGCTAAGGATAGAAAAATATAGGGAATTACCTAGTGTGAAATAAGAAAAAATGAGTGTCTATTGGGTAAGAGCGCTGACATTGGCCTTTAAAAACGAAAAAATACCAAAAAATTTTAGATTTTTGAGCGTTTGTCGATAAATCATTCCGCTAGAAATCTAGAACACTTGGGACTCATTTAACTCTTTGAAATGATTATACTTAAACCAAGAGCCCTGTTGTCAATCCATCAACTTTTCAGCGATTAAAATCCTTAGGGGGCTCTATAATCTGGAGGCTTTGGTCCATTGATAATTATTTCACTTGGGTACCTCGAAATAACTTTACTTGGGTACTTTTTTTGATTACTTGATGGAAACTGCAATCCTTTAACATCCAAATCATTTGATGAGGTGTAGATGCTTTACATTACAGAAGCGAAGCTTGAAGCATTTTACTGACTCTCAATAAGAGTTCATTTTATCCTCACTTATGAGTATTATCTTTTAATAAAATTTATACTCCAGACAGACCTTTATGAAGGCTTGCCCCAATCAAATTTCTTTTCGCCTGTTGAAACTTCCCCTTCATTAGATTCGCTTGCTGAATCGGTTTTCTTAGACTCAACTTTAGACTGAGGAACGTAGGCTTGCTTGGGCTTGCCTGTCCTCTTAGATAGATGCTTGCGACTCACGCGATCCACATTGCTAAGGATTAATTTTTCAGTCTCATCCGGTTTTGAGGTGCCTTCAGATTCAGAATCAGAATCAGCAATGGCTTTAGCTTCTGCAATAGCTTCAAGGTCTTGAATAGGGCGAACCTTTTTCTGAAGACCGTTTAAAAAATTTCTCAGGATCTGATCTTTAAGTTCACGATAATGCTTGTGTCCTACTTTACGAAAGAAAGCAGAAAGTTCGTGTTTGCTTATTTTGAATTCAGACTTATCAAGTACTTCAAGTATATCATCGTTTTGCAAGTTAAAAGCGATTTTCAATTTACGGAGAATACCGTTGTTCGAAAGCTTAGATTCAGCTTCAGGCATCCCCTTATCAGAAGGTCCACGCTTGTGAATAATCAATCCATTTAGAAATTGTGCAAAAACTAGATCCTGAAGACTTCTATAGCTTTCGTCTTCTTCATCTTTAATCAACCATGACGTGATATCTGCTTCACTGAATTCAGCTCCACCTAAGGTTCCAATTTCAACAAGCTTGGCGTCAGTGAGGTTGGTGGTAAATCTGAGTCTTCTGAGGATATCATTGTTGGTCATGTTTTGCCTTTAATCTTTAAACTTGTCTAATTGAAAGAAAATCTATCATCTAAAGATGAGTGATTCTCACTTTATTGTTTTTGATCTTAGAGTGGATCTTGAGTAACGCTTGGAGTTTTGCTGGATTCACCGCTGCATAACTCATGTGAGGTTGGATTTCAATTTTACCCAAGTCATCACGAGACAAGTTACCTTGCTTAGATAAGAATCCGGCAATATCACCTTTGGATACTTTGTCTTTGCGACCGACGCTCATACATAGGGTTTCCCATTTAGCTTGATCAGGATGAGGTGCATCTGATAAAACTTCTTCAGGGTAGTCTTCAATATAAGCCGGTAAATCTTGATCATCTACCCATCGCAACACATAGGCGATACCATCTTTGTTCATACGAGCCGTACGACCATTTCGATGAGTAAATTCATGCTCTTTCATAGGGATGTGATAATGCATCACAAAACCTAAGTCATCTACATCAAGCCCACGAGCCGCAAGGTCTGATGCAAGTAAGACTTGTGATGAACCATTACGAAATTTAATCAGGGATTTCTCACGATTATTTTGATCGAGATCACCATGGAAAGTTGAATGTGTGATTCCTTTTAATTTTAAGAAATCAGAGACCCTTTGGATACTGTCTTTGAAATTACAGAATACTACACCTGGCTGATTACCCATGTGGCAAATTGCTTGATAGAGCGTATCTAACTTGTCCTTATAAGGCGAGTAAATCGTTTTGAGCATCAATTTAGATTCAAACTCAGGGAAGTACTCAATCTCAGCTGGATTTCTAAGACCTACAAATTCTGGTACTTTTTGGTGTTGAGTCGCTGAAGTCAGCATACGCGTGCGACACAGATTACACCATTGAAAAATGGACTTCATCTCATCTTCAAAACCAGCTTCTAAACATTTGTCAAATTCATCGAGTACGATGTTAGCGACAGTCTTAGCGTAGATTCTCTCTGACTCAAAATGGTCGGAAAGTCGGCCTGGAGTTCCAATGGCAATCGTCGGTTGAGATCTTAAGTTCTCACGGTCAATTGATTTGGGGCGGCCTCCAAAAAAGGAGTTGACTTTATAGCCTGTACCCATGTCACGAAGAACATTCTCCACTTGAACAGCAAGTTCACGTGTGGGGACGACAATTAAGGCCTGAACACCTGGCTTCTTTGGATCAATTTTCTTGAGCAAAGGTAAAAGATAGGCGAGTGTCTTACCTGAACCCGTAGGAGACAACAGAACTAAGTCTTGGTCCCAATCGGCTTTTTTAATAGCCATTTCTTGCATCTTATTGAGTTGGCTAATATTCAACTTAGCCATGATCTCTTCGGTAGTTTTCTTTTCCATGAGCCAAAGATAGTAGATTGCATTGGGAAACGGCTTTGAAATACAAAAGACCCTCACTTGAGGGCCTTCGTTTTATTGACTTAATTGGGTTGTTTTAACTCTTTAGGGCTTTTAACATGTCATTACTTAATTAAGCGTCTTTATAGTGAATCGCTTGGGCGAATTCTATCATCAGAGCTTCGTCTTTGACTTTTTCCCATAAATTGCCCGTGACGATAATCTTAGCGCCGGCTTGAGCGCGAGCGGCTGCGTCTTCTGGAGTGCGTATTCCACCACCACAAATTACATTCATTTTTGTACCTAGTGCTACCATACCCACATGTTGAACGGGAACAGGGTTTTTGGCACCCGATCCAGCTTCTAAATAACACCAACGCATACCCATCATATTTGCAGCAAGTGCAGTCACTGCTGTAATCTTTGGCTTATCAGCCGGGATAGGACGAGTATTTGAAATGTATTCTACAGCAGTCGTTTGACCACCATCAATCAGACAATATGCTGTGGGGATAGGCTCTAAACCGAGTGCTGAAATCATCACAGATCCACGGACTTGCTCGTCAATGAGGTATTGAGGATTGCGACCAGAAACTAGGGTTGTAAATAAAAGGGCGTCAGGGCCTTTAGATATGTGAGAGGCTCCGCCTGGAAACAATACCAGTGGGATATCAAGGATCTCCTTGAGTTTTTCAGTCATGACTGTAAAGCTAGGAGAGCCCATAAATGAACCACCTACAAAAATCACATCGGCGCCTACGCGCTGAGCTCTTTGACCGGCTTCTAGGAAATCCTCTTCAGAAGAAGAATCAGGATCTAAAAGTATGGCCCATGCAGAGCCTTTGGCTTCTGCAGCATCTAATAGTTGTTGTTCAATTTTACCTATCATTAGGCCAGTGCTCCCTCAATAATGTCTTTGGCAGCTTCAAGCGCGGCTGGGATTTTACCCGGCTCTTTGGTTCCAGCTTGAGCTTTATCTGGACGACCGCCACCGCGACCACCAGCAATGGCAGAAATATCTTTAATCAAGTTACCTGCTTTTACACGAGATGTCAAATCTTTGGCTACAGTCACTGCAATAGAACCGCTCTCTGCCTCCGTGTTAGAAAGTACAGAAATACCTTGATGCTTGACAGACATTGACTCAATGAGTGAAGCAAAGGCTTTCTTCTCCATGTTCTCAAAGGAGGCCATGATTAATTTGATCCCTGCAAAGTCTTCAGCTTGAGAGAGTAATTGGTCAATTTTAGTGTTTGACATTTGTGTTTGAAGCTTTTCGATCTCTTTTTCAAGGGATTTAGCCTGAGCCTGTATCTCAGCAATCTTATCAGCGACTTTGGCTGGCTTGGCTTTGAGTTGAGCAGCAAGCTTCATGACAGTTTGTTCTTGAGTATTAAGATAAGCAAGTGCCTCAGTCCCTGTCAATGCTTCGATACGACGAACACCTGCTGCCACTGATGATTCTGATGTAATCTTAATGAGTCCAATATCACCTGTACGATCCACGTGAAGTCCACCACAAAGTTCTTTGGAGAAATCAGTTTGACCCATAGAGACTACACGAACATCTTCTTCATATTTTTCGCCAAATAATGCCATTGCACCCTCAGCTTTGGCTTCTTCGAGATTTTGAACCTTGGTGATAGCTTGAGTATTTGCCAATACTTCTTCATTGACTAGCTGTTCAATTTGAGCGAGCTCTTCAGTGCTGACACCTTGGAAATGCGAGAAGTCAAAACGAAGTGAATCCGGCGCCACTCGTGAACCTTGTTGGTTGACGTGATCGCCAAGTACCACTTTAAGGGCTGCGTGTAAAAGGTGAGTCGCTGAATGATTACGACGAGTCGCAAGGCGACCTGCTTCACTAGGGATTGCTGACCATTTCTCAGCTGCATTTGCACTTGATAATGCTCCAGCTGTCACTTTCGCTTTATGAATCACAACATCATTGACCTTAGTCGTGTCTATGATTTGAATTTCTGTTTCGGCGTTTTTGAGAAGTCCCTTTTCACCTACTTGGCCACCGGCCTCTGCATAAAAAGGAGTTTGATTCAAAACGATATGAACCAGATCTCCCTCTGGGTAGTAGCGTGAGATTTGAACTTCGGCTTGACCTTGGTCATACCCTAAGAACTGAGTTGATTTATCTTGAGTTGAGATTTCCCAACCTTCATCAGTATTAAAATTAATCGTAGTTTTCATGTTTTCACGACCACGAGTCTTTTGCTCAGTCATGGCTTTCTCAAAACCCGCTTCATCAATATCAAGACCCTTTTCTTCAGCGATCAGACGAGTCAAATCAACGGGGAATCCATAAGTGTCATAAAGCGTAAATACGCCTTCACCGTTAAGAGTTTTGTTAACACCTAATTCTTGAACCATTTTGTCAAAACGCTCAAGGCCTTTGCCTAAAGTACGAATAAAGCTTTCTTCTTCAGCGCGAACGACGTTTTCAATAAATGCTTGACGAGCGACAAGCTCTGGGAAAGCATCACCCATCTCAGCGACAAGGGTCGCTACAAGCTCACATAAGAATGGCTTGTCACAACCAATATTACGAGCATAGCGAGAAGCGCGACGAAGGATACGACGAATCACATATCCACGACCTTCATTCGATGGCATCACACCGTCAGCTATTGCAAATGAGACCGTACGCAAATGGTCAGCAATCACGCGATGAGGCATTCCTTCGATATCACCTTGGTAAGGGACAGCAGAAAGTTCGGCAATTTTTTTGATGATGACTTGGAAAATATCCGTATCATAATTCGAGTGAACATCTTGTAGAATCGCACAAATACGTTCAAAACCCATTCCAGTATCGACGTGTTTGTCTTTGAGTAGCTCTAGATCGCCGTTGCTTTGACGATTATACTGAATGAAAACAAGGTTCCAAATCTCAATAAAACGATCGTTGTCACCATTCACGCCTTCAATTTCGTGTTTGAATAATTCGTTTTGTGTAGCAGGGTCGCCTTTGTCATAGTGAATTTCTGAACACGGCCCACAAGGACCTGTATCGCCCATTTCCCAAAAATTATCTTTGGCATCAAAACGCATAATGCGGTCATCAGGAAGTCCTGATACTTTTTTCCAAATTTCAGCGGCTTCATCATCTGTCTCAAATACAGAAACAAATAAGCGGTCTTTAGATAGTCCCCATACCTCAGTCAGAAGCTCCCATGCGTAAGAGATGGCTTCTTCTTTGTAGTAATCACCAAATGACCAATTACCGAGCATCTCAAATAAGGTGTGGTGATAAGTGTCACGACCTACTTCTTCGAGATCATTGTGTTTACCAGAAACACGTATACATTTTTGAGTATCTGTTGCTCTTTTGAGGCCTTTAGGGTTATCACCCAAGAAAATGCCTTTGAATTGATTCATCCCAGCATTGGTGAACATTAAAGTTGGATCATCATGCGGAACCACAGGGGCTGAAGGCACGATGGTATGCTGTTTGGCTTCAAAAAATTCTAAGAAAGATTTGCGTATTTCGGCGGCTGTGGTAGGTCGAGTACTCATAATAAAATTCCGTTGTGATATTTGAGCCCAAAGGTAGTAAAAATAGGTTGAATGGTTTTAATTGAAAAAGGCTACTACTTATTAAAACCTAGTTTAAAGAATAAGCCCACTAGACCTGCAGGTGTGCTTTCACCAATAAGAACCACAGGGGTTATTTGGATACTAGGGCGAAAAAAAACACCATCATATAGATATTCTATTCCTATTTCAGACACCGGAGCTTGACTAACATTCGTTTTAGATGAAGTTTCTTTTTGAATTAAATTAGTTGTACGGCCATCTTCGACCGAAAATCTAGCTAAGAAGTTAATTGGAAAACACCCTTGCCACTAACCAAAGTTAAAATTCAATTATTATTGATATTATGCCAAATGATTGATCCATGTTAGAGAAGCAATTAAAGGAAGGACAAGTGACCTTAGGATGAGTCAAGACTTTGAAGACTTAATTGATGCTTATTCAAATACCAATGATATAAACAACGTTATCCAACAATCTCATATAAAATTACGCAAATATTTGATCACTGAATTTAAGCCATTATATTCAAAAAAGATTTTCAAAGAGGCCTTAATGGCATTACTCCCCAATGGCGATGGTCAACTTTGCCAAAAGACATTAATTCAAATAAAAGAATTGCCACAAAAATGAAGACGCACCACACTGAAGAACTTTTCTTCCCTGTTAATTATCTAAATTTAAGTAAAACCCTCTAGGAGCCCTGATGTCACAATCAATTTATACTCTGAAAATTCAATGCCCTGATGCTAAGGGAATAGTAGCCCAAGTTGCGGGCTTTTTGACCAACTTAGGTGGAAATATCTTAGATTTGGATCAACATACGGCGCTTGACTTAGAAACCTTCTTTTTAAGACTTCGTTTTGAGGTGGAGGATCACTTTGTTGAGTCGCAATTTGTCCTTGAGTTTAAACCACTCGCTTCTAACTTTCAGATGTCATGGGATTTGATTCAACCGAGTCATCGCCCTCAAGTCGCACTGATGGTCAGTAAAACTGAGCATTGTCTTTTTGAACTTCTCACCAAGCACCGCGATGGGCAGCTTAATTGTGACATTCCAGTGATTATTTCCAATCACCCTGATCGCCAAGATATTGCAGATATGTTTGATATTCCCTTTTTTCATTGTCCTATAATTCGAGATATTGACTCAGGGGCCGGCGCTGACACATCCATGAGCGGTAAAGCCCAGCAAGAAGCCCTCGTCAATGAGATTTTAGAAAACCACAAGACTGATTATGTGGTGATGGCTCGTTATATGCAAATTTTGTCAGATGAGTTTACAACGAAGTGGGACAATCAAGTGATTAACATCCATCACGGATTTTTACCCGCTTTTGTGGGAGCCAAACCTTACCACCAAGCTTGGACTAAAGGTGTCAAGATGATCGGCGCAACAGCTCATTATGCGACATCTGATTTGGATCAAGGACCGATTATTTCTCAAGACACTCAAAGGGTGGCCGATAAGGCTACCATTGAAGACTTTATTGAAATGGGTCAGGATATTGAGCGCCGAGTACTTTTTGATGGTTTGAAAAAGGTCATTGAAAACCGAGTCTTTGTGGCTGGTAATCGAACTTTTATTTTATAAGAAGTCATCCAATTCACGCTTAAGCCAAATCAAATATTCCTCCACGTTGTTTTTATCGACCATAAATCGATGTGACCGATTTTCATCCATTAATATTTCACCTGATAAATTACTCAATTTGCTTACGTGATGTGTTGGGTCTCGAAACATATCAATGTTTGTGGAATACTCAGGGCGATACATTAAGTTGACTAGAGGTCCCACATAGCGAGCCAAAGTTCTATAATGATTTTGCACTGATGGCCAATCTAGGTTGCTTAGAAATAAGGAGCTGAATGTTGTTTTAAATAAAATAACGGGCTTAGAATTCTTTGTGGCCAAAGATTGAATGAGCTTTATTTTTTGAATAGCCTTATGTTGTGTATGGAACTTAACTGGCTCAGAATAGTTGATCTTATGAAAAGCAATTGGCCTTTCATAGAGATACTCACCTTGATCTGTGATACTTGTATTGTAATTCCTAGTTACATTTTTCACTACAGTCTCAACTGATTTTAAGAGCTTATGTCTGTTTAAATTTTGGATGGTCGATTGATAAAAATCACGCCTTGAATGGAAGTTCATTTCATCATAGGGAGAAATTTTGTCAATCAAAGTATGATAATCCACCAGTAGATATATCACATGAATGTTATCCCACTGTTGTTGATTTAATCCATTGAGCCAAGAATAAATATCTGAAGGATTACCATAGGTTGAGAGTGACATATTTAAAATCGGCTCCCCAAGAGACTCAGATGTCAAGTTGGCAGAATGAGACGTTCCAAAGACAATTGAGTATTTATTATTGGATAATTTTTCATAAAATTGATAGGGAGAGCTTTGAAAATCCTGACCGAACTTTTTTAAATGCAGAATATTCAAGTGGGGATGCTCGATAAAGGGGTCAATGACAATATTCACTATGAATACAATCAATGTCATAGCAAGCAGGGTAAATGCTATAAGTCTTAATATTTCATTTTTCATTTTCATTTTCATCCCCTAGAAATCAAAGTACAAGAATTTAGCAGGACTACTTGAGTTAATTAAAATCAAGCAAAGGCAAAACAACAAAGCCACAGCTAGAGTTTGAAAAAAGGAAGATTTCACCTCATAGCGTTTCATTAATTTTAGACTATTGGGGACAATGAATACACTGATCAAAGCACCAAGGATTAAGCCAAGATGACAAAGAGCTTCCATCGTCGAATCTTTATCAAGCCCCAAAGATTTGAGGTTTTGAATAATATCTTGAGGAGATAATAAAGTGAAATTGACATCCCATAAATTTTGAAACATCGTGATGGCTGAGTTGAAATCATCTGCCTTAAATGGAATCCAAGTCATATGAATAAAACTGAATGTAAGAAGAATTGCTAGTGTCCTGGGTAACTGAATATTTAATTTCCACCAGTATCTTATGAATATTGATGCTAGGGCATGCATAGCCCCCCAAACAATAAAGGTCCAGCCTGCTCCATGCCAAATACCGCCGATGAGAAACACGATTAATAAATTTAAATAATTCCTTAGCTTCCCAATTCGGTTGCCGCCTAAAGGCTGATAGATATATTGACTTAAAAACTGACTCAAAGTCATATGCCATCTACGCCAAAATTCCTGAATATTTATGGCCCGGTAGGGAGAATTAAAATTAACTGGCAATTGAATATTAAACATGAGAGCAATACCTATGGCCATATCAGAATATCCACTGAAATCAAAGTATAGCTGCAGAGTGTAGGATAAGGTCGTCACCCAAGATTGTAGAAAATTTAAAGTTTCAACCGATGAATATCCTGAGTCAACCAAAATACCCAAGTTGTCGGCAATGATGACCTTTTTACTCAATCCAATGATGAAAAGAATCAGCCCTTTAAAGATAGACTCATAATTTATTTGACTATTGAGTCCATTATTTTCAAACTGAAGCACCATCTTTTTATGGTGCACTATTGGCCCGGCAACTAATTGAGGGAAAAAAGCGACAAACAATCCATAGCTCAAAAAATTATAACCCTTAGTCTCACCTTTGCATGTATCAACCAAGAAGGCGATTTGTTGGAAAGTGAAAAAACTCAACGCTAAGGGCAAAACAAAGCCTGGTAATGGAATATTATTTGGTACGACTAGATTGAGATTTTCTAAAATAAAGTCTGTATATTTATAAACACCTAGTAACAGAATGTTGAAAGTAATCCCTACTATAAGGATGGGCTTTTTGCCTATTAGCCCCGGATTGCTTAAGATCATTAATTTAGACAGTCCAAAGTTAATGAGAATGGATCCGAGTAAAATAGGAAGGTATTCTAGCTTCCACCACGCATAAAAAACAAGAGATGCCGCTAGTAACATCCATTGACTAAGCGCAATTAAACGACAATACTTAAGTAAGTAGAAAACAGCAACTACAGTGATGAGAAATATAAGGAAGGTATATGAGCTAAATACCATGCTGACTTGACCTTTTTTGCCTTAAAATGGAGAGTTGCTTCTTTTAGAATTAAAATATATGTTAAAATGGTAAGAATTAATATTTACGAGGTAATGATAGTGGAAATCCGCCCTTATACTAAAATGGATGCATCAGAAGTTAACGTTCTTTGGTCTGAAGTGTTTCCAGAAGAAACCTCATTTAAGGACCCTGATCACGAACTTCAAAACAATATTCATACTCAACGCAACCTTTTCCTCGTCGCTCGCACTGAAACAACTCTAGCAGGTGTTATTATCGGTAGTTTCGATGGTGACCATGGTTGGATGCATTACCTAGCCGTTTGGCCTCAGTTTCGTCGTTTGGGGGTTGCCTCTAAATTGACTCAGGCTTTAGAGACGGAGCTTCTCCACTTAGGCTGTAACAAAATCAGACTTCAAGTGAATTCAAATCATCACGATATTATTAAATTTTACCAAGGGCATGAGTACCATTTAGCCAAGACGGTGACTCTAGAGAAAAAGCTCAGCCTTTAATTTTAAGTCATTTGAGTATTCATTTATGAAGCTGAATATAATTCAATATTTTCTAAACTAACCGCCTGATATATTGGGAAATAAATTTCAATTCTGTTCGTATCTAAATTTGAATTTAAATTGAAAAACAAACCAACCTTGACCGATTCAGTTGAGGGAATTCTCCATTTTCATATAACTGGAATTCTACACTACTTGTATCAAATTCAATATCTTGTCATCGTGGGCGAAATAATTTCTTCCTGAATCTCGAAAAACTCTTACTCGACTATGGGGTTAGGCTCCAGCAGAGTCTCTTTTGGTTTTTTTATTGAATCATTTTCATCTAGTAAATCACATTGAACCACTATCAACATTGACATTGATAGGAGAAATATTTGAATCAATTTTTGCAATTATAACACACTCCACCATTAGATATGATCATTTATCCACCGGGCAAAATCATCATGTAAGCTCGGAGAAATATGTACTTGGTCATCTGCCAATTTATGAATATTAATTAATTGACCACCTTCAAAGACAGAGGCTTGATTTGTTTTGTTACATTCTTCCCGAATAATAATTCGATAATCCTCGAGCGTATAATCGATTGGATCAATGTGCCTTTCTTGGATGTTTAAATTGAATGCTATCGGAGTAATACAAATTATTTCGCTCGTAGGTTGATACTCGTTAATTGATTCAAGAAGCTCCGCATATAAAAATCGAAATTTTTCTAATTCCATCTGCATGTGATAACTATTTGTTCCATACATAATCAGTACTTGATCAATTTTTTTAAAGCCTAAACTATGAGTCACCAACATAGATACCTGAGAACCTACCAGCCCTAAATTATATAGGTTCCAACCTTTTAATCGAGATAAATAATCCCCCCAAAGCTGATTATTGGTCGCTTGAGTATTAGCATAACCCGCCGCATTAGAATCACCAATAATTACCAAAGTAGAATCACTTGATTGATCTGTGAAAGTTGAGGAGCCAGAATCAATTTGAATGTTTTTTAAATTGATGCCATAAAGTGATGGCAGATATAATTCAATTAAATTGGTATCAGCTTTTAACTTCACTTCATATTGAATATCTAGTTGAGATGTATAACTTTGACTTAATACTCCATTCTCAAAAACCACCAATCGTAGGTCCTTCAAAGGTATATCCAATCCATCTCGGCGTTGCGACACTCTAAAACGAACATTTCTGGAGTTTGTTTTTAATCGTATTTTAACCCCAACTTGACCACGCGCAAAAACAGGTGCACCTGGATAGTAGCTTTCAGTAATGTCATCAAGATTGCGAGCACTATATCTATTCATGATAATTTCATTATTTTGAATTAAGATATGATCTACTCCATCAAAGTAAACCTTATGGCCGATGTAGGAATTTGAATCTATAGAATCTATGGGGAGGTGAATATGATTTAGGCCGTTATTTTTCGGTGAGGTCTTTTCTACAGAATGAAAACAACTCGCCAAACCCATCAAGAGGTACAGGCTTATAAACAAAAAGAGAAATGCTTGTTTCAATTTGTGCAATTGTAACATGGCATTTCCCTTTAAATTTCGATTATGAATTAACAAAATTATTTTGATATTTCAAAAATCATCAACATTATCAAAGTCAATTTAACCCATCATGTGTTCAAGAATCAATGAGATTCCATTTTTAAGTTGATCGCGAGGATAAATTTTATCAACAAAACCATGCTCTTTTAAGAATTCAGCCCTTTGGAAGCCTTCAGGTAAGTTTTGACGAATCGTCTCACGAATCACACGCTCACCAGCAAAGCCAATAAGAGCTCCAGGTTCTGCAATATTTACATCACCAAGCATCGCGTAAGAAGCAGTTACTCCACCTGTAGTTGGATTGGTCAAAATACTGATAAATGGAATTGACTCTTTATCAAGCTTGGCAATCCAAGCTGAAGTTTTGGCCATTTGCATTAATGACAAAGCTCCTTCTTGCATACGAGCACCACCTGATGCAGAAATCACAATACAAGGAACTTTTTGTTCGTAAGCACGCTTGAGTGCACGAGTGATTTTCTCGCCCTCAACTGAACCAAGTGATCCACCCACAAATCTAAAGTCCATGACAGCTAGTGAAACCGGACGATTATGCATTTTACCCATGCCTGAAATAACACCGTTTTTTCTATCAGTGCGAGCTTCAGCGCCTTTAAGAGATGCAGTATATTTCTTTTTGGCAGCAAATTTGAGAGGATCTGAAGATTCAAGATTGATGTCCATCTCTTCAAAAGTACCTTCGTCAAGTAAAAGTTTAACATATTCGGGAGCAATCACCTTAAAGTGAAAACCACAGTGATTACAAATTGAGAAGTTCGCTTCTAATTCTTTGCGATAAATAACTTCTTTACAGCTCTCACATTTGACCCAAAGGTTAGCGGGAACATCTTTTTTGGTTGATGTTGCAACACCTGTTTTGGATTTTGAAAACCACAGCATATAATATCTCCTTGAGTCTACTCAACTCTACATTCGGTGAGAATTTAGCCAAGTTTAAGACCATTGTCTACTTAAAGCAGATGATTAGTCTTTACCTTGGAGTAATTCTAGGGCTAATTTTAATTGTGCAGCCAAACTATTGGGTCCAGTTCCACCTTCAAGGTCGCGTCTTTTGACAGCATTTTCAAAGGTCAGTTTGGCTCTGATTTCCTCTTGATTAGGTACTTCGCTCCATGCGGCATAGTCCAGATCAAGGAATTCTTTGTTTTCTCGGGTCGCTTGGCCCACAAGAGAACCTACAATATGATGTGCATCTCTAAACGCAATCCCCTCTTCTACCAAATAATCGGCCAAATCAGTCGCTAAAAGGGCAGGCAACATTTTAGAGCGCATCGTGGCAAAATTCCAGGTCGCTGTCATGATGGCTTCTTGCATCACCTGTAAAATGACTTCTACAGTTTCGACTGAGTCAAATATCGGCTCTTTATCCTCTTGAAGATCACGAGAATAGGTCAATGGGGCGCCCTTTATCACAGTAAAAAGTGCTGTGTAATTACCGAGTAGACGGCCGGCTTTGCCTCGAACAATTTCCATTGAGTCAGGGTTCTTCTTTTGAGGCATCATTGAGGAGCCACTAGAAAAAGCATCATGCAGTGATAAAAAGCCAAATTCAACTGTTGACCAGGTGACAAAATCCTCTGCATAACGACTCAAAGTAGATCCAATAATAGCGAGGTCATTGGCAAATTCTAAAGCGATATCCCGGTGTGAGATAGCGTCAATAGAGTTAGGGCTGACTTCTGGAAAGCCAAGTTGATCTGCAACTAATTGTCTCTCATAAGGGAAAGCAGACCCAGCCATGGCACCTGAACCTAGAGGCATTTGATTATTATTTTTAACAAAAGCCTCTAGACGATTAATGTCTCTTTGTAATACAAAGAAAAATGACATCAGATAATGGGCAAATAAGATAGGTTGTGCTTGTTGAACATGAGTATAACCCGGCATAATTTGTTCTTGATGAGTTTGAGATACTTCTAATATCGTACTCTGTAGTCGTTTGATCAGCTCAATAACGCCTAGAGCGCGATTTGTCATATAAAGCTTAAAATCAGTTGCAATTTGATCGTTTCTCGAACGACCTGTGTGCATTTTTTTACCCAAATCACCGATGCGTTCTGTTAAAATACGCTCAAGCGCCATGTGGATATCTTCATCTGTCGCTTCATACAAATCAGCTCCCGACTCGATATCTTTTTGGATATTAAGCAGTCCTGTGGCAATCGTCTCTTGTTCTTCAGCAGTCAGCACTTCGGATTGGACAAGCCCCAGCGTATGAGCAATTGAACCCTGTACATCTTCGGAGAGTAATTTGCGGTCATAATGAAGACAAATAGAAAGTTTTTCCATACTAGAAGACATTCCTGTCGCAAAGCGGCCGTCCCACATTTTATTTTTATTGGTCGTCATATTCTATCCCCATGATTTGTAATTGAATGTTTTTTTGGTTGCGAAAATAATTCCATGAAGGAATATAGGCAACTTTTAGTTTCTTTTTGGAACCTTTTAAGGTATCTGCCAAATGGCCCATGCCAAAAGCGATGGCGTCATACTGGCGATTGCCTTTTTTAACTCTTATTTTAAGGTGTTTCTTACCAACTACGCGGCATTCACGACCCACCAAAACTCCCTCATCATAGAACACGGGACTTTCATTACCATTTCCAAATGGCTCAAACCAATATAACCATTTGAGCGTGTCAGGATTAATCTTATTAATAGAAATATGCACATGTGTCTTGATTTCTTCGGTATCATATACTTTTCTATTGAGCTCTTTGGCAGCAGTATTTAAACGTGTTCTAAAAGCTGAAACATTGACCACATCTAGGCTAAATCCGGCGGCACAAGCGTGCCCACCCCATTTGCCCAGCAAATCACTTTGGCCACCTAATGCTTTATGCCAATTATACCCAGGTGGCGTGCGACAAGACCCTTTGAGGGTTCCTTCTTTATCTATAGCACATACTGCAACTGGAACAGCAAATTTTTCCACGAGTTTGGCGGCAACAATTCCAATCACCCCTTGGTGCCATGTTTTGTCGGCCAACACTAAAACTTCTTGTGGACCTTCAGCAAGCTCTAATTCTTCTTTAGCGACTAGGGCTTTTTGCCATATTTCATCTTCGATGGCGCGACGTTCAATATTTGTTTTAGTGATTTTTTCAATTTTGAGCGCGGCATCTTGTTCATTAGTTGCAAGTAGTAGATCAAGTGCCAAAGTAGGATCCCCCATCCTCCCACTTGAGTTAAGCATGGGTGTTAATCTAAACAAAACATCTTGAGACCTTAATTCGGGAGCCTCAATTTTGGCCGTTTGGATCAAAGCCTGAATCCCAGGACGGGGAGAGTTTCTCAAAATCTGCAACCCCTTTTTTAAAAGAGTTCTGTTTTCTCCACCCACCGGCATCATGTCGGCAAGTGTCCCTAAAGTAAATAAGTCAAGGAGTTGTTCAGGGTTAAGCTTAGGGCTCCCTTTGGCTTTATCTTTATGAACCCTAACCCAAAGTGCTTCAATTAATTTGTAAGAAACGCCTGCTGCACATAAAAATGGATTGGGGTATGAGCAAGCTCTTTGTTGAGGATTGAGTATATAATCAGCTTCCGGCAGTTCATCGCCTTGTTGATGATGATCCACCACAGCTACCTTCATCCCTAAAGATTTGGCGTACTTAATTTCTTCAAGAGCTGTTATGCCCGTATCAACTGTGATAATCCAATTGACTCCATCTGCATGAAATTTATCAATTGTATTAGGTGTCACTCCATAACCTTCTAGAAATCGATTAGGTAGAAACTTTTGAACTTGTTTGAAGCCTGCGAGTTCAAGGCCTGAGCACATCAGTGCAGTTCCTGTAATCCCATCCACATCGTAATCACCATGAACAGCAATCTTGGTGTTGTCCATATCCATGGTAGCAAGTTCTTCAACAAATTCCGGAAGACCAGCCATATCCATCGCATCGTGAATTCCACGGCCTTGAGGTTTAAAAAATTGGCGGGCAGACTCGGTATCTTTACAATCTTTTTGAAAAAGAAGCTCTGCTACCCATTCTGGCGATTTCATTTGAGTTGAATACTCTTCTATTTTAGATGAGCATTCTACTGTTTTTGGTTTGATTATTTTGGAAAATAATTCGCTCAAACGAGGGCCCCTTTTATTTTCAATCCCAAGGTCACGAGTATGTTGGCCACATGTGCATTGGATCCAATTTTTTTACGAGTTTCTTCAAATACATGGTATTGTTCAAAGAAAAAGCTCATCGGTTGTTTTTCAAGACCATGCTCCAATAGATTTGATTCTAAATCAATATTGCGAACAGGGCTGCCTTTTTTAAGTGCCAAGAAATCACTCCATATGAGTTCAATTGAGTTGATGAAATCCAATGCTTCAGATCTATCAAATTCCATTTCTCCAGATGTCTTCATCCAAAGCAAAAAACGTGACGATGTTTCACTAGCAATATGCTCTAAATAGGTCAGAGCCTTTTCTCTTGCATCAATTTCTCCACTGTCTATCAATTCGAAACATTTTCCAATGCTATTACCGGCAAGACTTGCAAGTACTTGAGGCTCGAAGGGGTTATCAGTTGTTTGACTCATCACTTCGATTATTTCTTGCATACTATTGGGAGGTAAATGTATGCGTGAACATCTTGATAAAATTGTCGGAAGTAGACCTGATCTATTGGAACAAGTCAAGATAAAATACATGTTATCTGGAACTTCCTCTAAAACTTTTAGCAGTGCGTTGGCCGCTCCCACTTTCATTTTTTGAGCTTCAGGGATTATGACAACTTGTGTTTCGGCTCTTTTATAAGCTGCAATTTGATGGATTTCTCTAATCTGATCAATTTTAATATCATCATTTGATTGAATCGTATGAACATGAAAAGGGTTTTCCAGAATTTGTTCAATCCTCAAAGCCGTCGCTACAATTTCTTTTTTCTTGGTTTTATCTTTGATCGTGCCAAGAGGAGGGATGATGTGAATATGGGGACTCGCCTCAGTTTTTTTGAAACTTCTACATGCAAAACATTCGCCGCAGAGTTTAAATTGACTTATACCATTTTGTTCAACAGAAGTTTGAGGCTTTTCACAAATGAGGAGTCGTGCCCAATCTATGGCAAATAATTTTTTCCCTATGCCAGCTTGACCTTCAATTAATAATGATTGAGGGTATACGCCTTTGGTAAAAGCCAATTCTAGTTGACTTTGCGCCTCTGCTTGAGATGCTAATTTTCTCATTTCCTTACCTTGCATGTTTGAGCCATAACATTGGATCCTCTGATTTGCGATTTTTCAACAGTTGAAAAAAAATCTTTGGACCGTTTATAGCTCCTTCACTACTCACTGAAGCGATCGTTTGACAAGTCTCTACATCTTGCCCCGTTTTGACTCGAATGTTTTTTAAATAACCATAGACTGAAAAATAACCATTTTCGTGGTCGATAATGACTCCTTGTCCATATTGAGGTAAAGGAGTGACCGCTAAAACTCTACCTGTACTAGCTGCTTTGACTACCCTCCCCTCAGGAGCCTTGATCTCTACACCTAAATTCAGGGTAAAGGTCTTTAAGTATCCATCTTTATGCCTCCCAAATTTAGTAACGATTTTACCCTTGGTTGGCCAACATGTATCACCCTTTTTATAAGTTTTTTTGGCATTTCTACGTCGTTTTTTTGCTAATTCGGCTGCTTTTGCGTCTTTTTCGGCCGTTTTCTTCTGTTCTACTAATTTCAAAATAAGTAGTTTCATCATTTGTTGAGCAGCCTCGCGCTCTTGTAGATGTTTTTCTATTAAGGTCTTATTATTGCGAAGCTCATTGAGGGCAATTTTTTGTCTCTCTTCAGCTTCTTTAAGCTCCAATGCCTCTTGAGCCTTTTGGCTTTTGAGCATGTGAGTCTCTTCTTGTCGCATTTCAAGCAATTGCTTTTTGGATAGTCGTAATTGCTTGAGCTCAGTTATTTCTCTGACAAGTTGAGCATCATGTTGGACCATTCGTTTGAGATAAATCCATCGCTTTTGATAGTCATTTTCTTGAGACGCTCGGACAATCATCTCGGCGAGCTCTGGTTTACCTTTGATATAGAGAGAACGAACTCTTTCACCCATGGCATTTCTTTGTTTAGAGATTTCGAGATCTAAACTATCTATTTCTTCGTTGGTCGCTTTGATTGATTGCTGAATTAAATCTTCTGTCTTGCGAATTTCATAAATATACCGTTGGGTGCTTTGAATACTTTGATTCATCAAATTAAGTGTGCTATGAATACCTTCTTCTTGAAGCTTCATGTTTTTAACTTTACGTCTTTGACGATCTAAGTCTTTTTGAAGCTTGGAAAGCTCCTGCTTTTGAGTCTTTATTTTTAACTCAATTTTCTTTGATTTAACTGATGTGGGTTTATTTGATTTCTTAGCCCAAGTATCTTGAGGACCTATTATTAAAGTGAGACTGGCAACGGCGAGGATTTGAAGAATCAGGTATTTAAAAGAACGAGATTCCACCAATTACCCTTCCCAGTTTTCTCTAAGATTTAATTTAACAGCCTGCCATGCTGTCAAGATACCCACCCAGGCTATCGCACCAAATATCCAAGGATATAAACTCCAGCTCACTGTAAACACTTCAGACACGAGAGGAAGGTTATGACCTAAAAATAGTCCAATGAGGTACCAAAATCCATAACTGATAGTGACTGAAAGCGCACTTTGAAGTATGGTTTCAAGTAAAAATGGAAATGCAATTGCCCACTCTTCGGCTCCGATGTATTTCATGTTTTCGACGATTAATTCACGAGAGTAGAGTGACATTCGTACAGAATTTCTGAGTATCACCCAAATAAGAAGCATTAAAAATAAAATGATGACCGTCATTCCTAATTTGATCTTGAGCCCCCAGCTCTCCATAAGCTGTAATGTCTCAGATGAGCTTGAAACTTCATCTATCCATTTAAATTCTTCTAGTTGAGCCAATAATCGATCCATCTTATAGGAGCTTCGCCACTTACTATCAATGACAAATTCAAAACTAGCCGGCAATGGATTACTTTCTAATTCGCGTAAAAGCTCTTTGCCGAAGTCTTTTTGAAAGCGACGCCATGCGTCTTCAATTGAATAGTATTTTACCACAGAAACAGCAGGTAATTTAGTTAGCTCTCTTTTCCATTGCTCGATTTCAGAGTCAGATCCAGTTTCTAAAAATACTTCTACTTTCCAGCGGTCTTCCTGTTGAAAACTAAATGCCCATATATTTTGCAGAATCAATAAAGCACCGATAAGAATAAAGGTGCAGAGCCCCATAGTCAGTAAAGTCGGTAAAGTGACACTGCGATGTCTCACCCATCCGATGAGTGAATCCTTAATTAAGTGCCAAATTATATTCAATTGTTTCTCCTTGTCGTTTCAATCTAGAAAATTTGACTAAGCTATCCATTTACTATATTAGGTCTATGAGTAATATTACATTAAAAGTTACAGCCCTTTTATGCGCAATTATTTTGTGGTTTTATGTTGTTCTGCAAAAAGAATACTCCATTGAGGTCAGCGTTCCATTTGTAGCATCAGGCCTTGCATCTAATTTGGCTTTAAAAGACAATTTGCCTGATTCGATTTCTCTGATTATCAAAGGTAAAGGCATCCACCTGATTCAAGAGCGAGAAATTTCAGGTGAATTTCACCTCAATTTAAGCCAACTCCCCCTGGGAAGCTCCAAACTCAACCTTTTAGGTAGTTTTTACCAAGCGCAGTTTG
>CAWVXU010000025.1:0-30000 GCA_963934255.1 uncultured Fibrobacterales bacterium | reverse complement strand
AGATTAACGGTCAACTGTTTTTGTTTAAAAAAGTTTATTTTCTTTAAAAAAGATTAAAATGTCAGTGAAAACGCCCTCTAACTCTAAATTAAACTCTTGTTTTCTATCAAATTGACCTCTCATGTAGGTTAATTGTCTTTTTGCATAATTTCTTGTTTTTTTCTGAATAGTCTCAATCGCTTCTGTTGTTGAATCATTGAGGTATTGACAACGATGCAACTCTCTGTAACCTAGTGCATTTAAACCAGGTTCTTCAAAACTAAATCCCTTTTGAATAATTCCATCAATTTCACTAAGCCAACCTGAGTTAACCATTTTAACGACTCGACGGTTAATTCTATCATATAAAATTTCTCTTGGTCTACTTAATACACTAATTTTTCCTTTAAATAATGGTAAAGACTTTACATTTTGATAGTAGCTCCATGGCTTGCCTGTCTCATAATACACCTCTATAGCGCGAAGAATTCGATTTGTGTCATGGACACTTATCCGCTGATGTGATTTTGGGTCAATCAACCCTAACTCTTGATATAAACTAGGAAGCCCTTCGGATGAATATTTTTCCATAATTAGCTCTTTAGTTTTGCTTGAAATCAAAGGTATTTCAGACAAGCCATCAATCAGTGCCTTTATGTAAAAACCAGTCCCCCCTACAACAATAAACTTTTTGTTTGGATTTAATTCTACCAGCTCTTTTACTTCTCTATAGAATTGGCCAACGCTATATTTTTGACAAAGAGGGACAAAATCAAATAAATGATGCTTAATTAATTGATACTCATCTTGGGTTGGACTAGCAACACCTATGGCCACATCCTGATATACTTGCCTAGAATCTGCATTTATTATCTCGGCATTTAATTCTTGCGCCAGCTTAAGTACGCAATTTGTTTTGCCAACTCCAGTTGCACCCGTGATGATTCCGATAATCAAAATTTCTCCATTCTAGCTATATTTATCTTATGAAACTTTATCAAATTAAAAATGTTCTGATTGCAAGCCTTATCATTTTGATACTAGGGCACTTTACCCCCTTATGGCTTGAGCTAGAACCTCAATTTGTTTTATCACACAAAAAATACAATCGAGGTATAAGCAACTTAAATGATTCATTAATTAAAGATACAATGGAAATTGATTTACCAAAACCCAAAAATTCAATTGAAGTACTAAGTGAATTACTCAACCCTTCAAAAAAGAAAACTGATTGGAAAAGGAAAATACCGCTTTGGCGATTGCATAAAGGCTTTCCATTTCTTCTTCAAGTTCATCAAGCAACAAACACTCTTAGTTCTTTAGGCTGCACTATTACTAAGCTCAAGGAGCACACATCAAGTAATTTTGTTATACTCAATTGGAATTGCCCCGGAAGCCCAAAAAAACATCAACTTCGTATTGAAAAAGGAACAACTTATTTAAATGCCTCTTCAAAACTTGCAATTGTTTTTAAAGTAAAAAAGGCTGATATTAAACTTCTTAACGCAATCAACGAATTTAAAGCTCCGCTCAACCTGATGTATGAAAATAAAAAATCTACAAAAAAGTTAGTAGAAGACTTAAGTAGAATTCCTGCTCAATCAAGAACCATACTAGGCGCACTGCAGCCCCCTGACGATAATCAAACAATGTACGGTGAACTCATTCGCATATATTATACTGAGCAACAAATCGAATCTTATATCCATTCTATTTTTAAAAACAATCAAGACGCGCAATGGGTGGCATTCAAACATGGTGGTCTAGCTAGAAAAAACTCAATCCTCTTGGATAAAGTTTTCAAAGTATTAAAGAAAAACAAACTTCAGTTTATTGATGTCATGACGTCCAATAGACCACTATTGAAAAATACCTGTATCAAAACAGGGGTTGACTGTTTATTCACGAGTCCCACCAAAAAATCAAAATCAACCGAGGCGAAAATTGATTCGGCGTTAATGAGCGCCAGAAAAACTGGAAAGAATATTCTAGTTTTAGCTGCATCAGTTGAGAATATTAAGATTGTCACAAATAAAATTGAAAAAATGACTAGCCAAGGCACACAATTGGTGAGTTTAGATGAAATGTAGGAGTTTATTATGCGTAAAACTTTAGGCGTCAATATTGATCATGTAGCAACCGTAAGAGAAGCAAGAAAAGTAAGAGAGCCCGATCCAGTTTCAGCTGCAGCTCTAGCTGAATTAGCAGGAGCTGACGGTATTACTGTCCACTTAAGAGAGGATCGTCGTCACATTCAGGAACGAGATGTACGGCTTTTACGTCAGACTGTCGCCACGCACCTAAATTTGGAGATGGCCGCTACACCGGAAATGGTTCAACTTGCAATTCAAATACTTCCCGACATGGTCACTTTAGTGCCTGAAAATAGACAGGAATTAACAACAGAAGGTGGCCTAAATGTTGTCGGACACCAGGATCGAATTGAAAAATCAATTGCAGCTTTAAAGAATCATGACATTGCCGTATCTCTTTTCATTGAACCTGATACAAAACAAGTTAAAGCAAGTAAAAAAGCCGGGGCAGACTTTATTGAATTTCACACGGGGAATTTTGCAAATGCATTTGAATTAGGAACCCCTGAAGAGTATGAAAATGAACTTAACTCAATTATTGATCACGTCAACTTAGCTCAAAGAAATGGACTAGGTGTCAATGCAGGGCATGGGCTTAATTACCAAAACATCCATGATATTGCTGCAATTCCAGGTATTCAAGAATTGAACATTGGACATAGTATTATGGCTAGGGCAATGCTTGTGGGTATTCAGGAGGCTGTTAGGGAAATGAAGGACTTAATCCAAAAAGCTGAAATGCGAGCTATTCTCACTCAGAAATAAGAGTATTGGACTCGACAAAGCCAATTTTAAGGGAAATCACTTGATTTCTCTTTTTTAATACACTAAATTAATGATATGATATCATTTGGCGCTTCAATCTCCGCTTTAAGAACACTTGACACTCGTCAAGCTGTTTCCTCACACGACGTAGCAAATTCGAACACAAAAGGCTTTGAAGAATCCACAGTGCACCAGACTGAAGCTTCAGGCAATCAAGGGACACGAGTTTCACACATTCAAAAAGTGCCCAACTCAAGTCCTCAGTTTTCTGGAACAAGACTTGAGGTCGAGATGCCAGAGCAAATGCTTATTGAAAGTACCTATAAAGCCAATGCAAGTGTGGTTAAAACACAGGATGAAATAATTGGCTCATTAATGGATATTGTGAGTTAGACACACTTCCTATCAAATTTCAAAAGAGGTTTTAAAATGGCTGGATGCGGTTATGTTTGTCCGGCCTGTGAAGGTCAGGGATATGTTGGGCTAGAACTATGCTCATATTGTAATGACACTGAAAAAGAACAAGGAACCATGGCTGAAGAAGAGACAGAATTAAGCAAAGCGTGCCATGCTAAGAAAAAAACGAATGCAAACAAAAGCCCAAATGAGTTGACTCAAGAAGAGTGGTTGAATGCCGTACATAATGGCCCCTGCTGTGGAGATTGGGGATCTGAATACTCATCTGAATAAAAAAAAGTCGTATCAAGATCATTTGTCCGGCATGTATTAGTGGTCAAATTTATCTGCATACTCATCTTTGATACGCTTAAATTCATCAATATTCTCTAGCATCAAATCCACTATATGAGGATCAAAGTGTTCGCCGCGCTCTTCAATGAAAAGGCTGACCACTTTATCAAATGGCCAAGCCTTTTTATAACACCTATCATGAGATAAGGCGTCAAATACATCAGCAATTGCACAAATACGCCCATATATATGAATTTCTTCACCTTTGAGTCCTCGTGGGTAACCTCTGCCATTGTATTTTTCTTGGTGCTCATAAGCCATAATCGCTGCAGCTTGCAGAATTCTACGCTGAGACTTATTCAGGATATTATATCCAATAACAGCGTGATCTTTCATGATCTCAAATTCTTCTTCAGTGAGCTTACCTGGCTTGTTCAAAATAGCATCAGGAATAGCCACCTTTCCCAAATCATGTAGTGGAGCACCTAGTCGTATCAATTGACACTCTTCTTCATTTAGCCCATAGGCTTTTGCGAGTACATAACTAAATTCACCGACACGCCTAACATGATTACCAGTCTCTTTAGACCGGCTTTCTCCTGCTTCACCAAGTATATAAACAAGCTCCTTTTGAGTCTCTTCAACTTCCTCATAAAGAACAGCTGATTCAATAGATTTACTCGAGAAGGTCGCTGTCATAATCAATCGTTCAATATCTTGATTGGTGAACATTTTGTCCCCAGCCAATTTATTAATTGCTTGATAAACACCCATGACATGACCGTCATTTCGATAAATCGGAACAGCAAGGATAGACTCGGTTTTATATCCTGTTTTTAAATCCATTTCCTTATTGAAACGCTCATCATCATAAACATTATTAATAATAATTGGCCTTTTACCTTGAATACACTCACCTACAATACCTTTGTCTTGAGTCATCCTAAGTGCGTCTATTCCATGCCCTACATGTGTATATGTCTCATTGTGAACATCATCAATAAGCCACAAGGTACAACGGTCACTGACGAGAATATCTCGACCTAAATCATTCATCAAAACAATTAGTTTTTCTAAATCACGCTCGCCTGCAATTTTCGCAGAATAGTGAAAGAGAGTTTTAGATAAATCTTCAGCCGATAACTCAGTTTTGCTTAAATTTAAGATTGCTCTACTCCTTGATATAAATCAAATTTACAGCTGGATTGTACCTTAAAAAAGATCACATCCAAAGGTTGAATTAATTAAATGGCTTTTTTCATTCTTTCAACAGCTTCTAAAACATTCTCACGGATGGCAAATGATGATATTCTGAAATATCCTTCACCCGCAGAGCCAAATCCTGCACCAGGAGTACCAACTATCTGACAAGTTTCTAACAACCAGTCAAAGAATTCCCATGAACCTTTATTTTGAGGAGCTTTTAACCAGATATATGGAGCATTTTCTCCGCCAAAGGTATCAATACCTAGGGCATTGAGTCCGGCTTTGATTATTTTAGCATTTTCCATGTAGTAGTTGATGAGCTCTTGTATTTGGGCTTTGCCTTCAGGTGTAAATGAAGCTTCAGCACCGCGTTGAATTGGATACGAAACACCATTAAATTTGGTACAATGACGACGATTCCAAAGAGCATGTATAGACACATCTTCGCCTTGATCATTTTTACCCATGAGTTCTTTAGGAACGATAGTGTAAGCACAACGCGTACCTGTGAAACCAGCATTTTTCGATAATGAACGGAATTCGATGGCAACTTCGCGAGCACCTTCGATTTCATAAATAGACTTTGGAAGGTCTGGATTGGAAATAAAGTCAGCATAAGCTGCATCAAACAAAATCAATGTGTTTGTTTCTTTGGCATAATCAACCCATGCTTTAAGCTTTTCTTTAGATAGAACAGTACCGGTTGGATTGTTAGGAGAACATAGGTATACGATATCTGTAGGAGTCTTTGGGAATGAAGGTTCGTAGTTATTGGCTTCAACAGTAGGAAGGTAAACTAGACCATCATATTGACCATCAGTATCAGATTTACCGGTACGTCCAGCCATGACATTGGTATCTACATAGACAGGGTAGACTGGGTCAGTAACAGCGATAGTTGAGTCCGCTGAAAATATTTCTTGGATATTGCCTGAATCACATTTGGATCCATCAGATACAAAAATTTCATCAACTCTAACATCAATATTACGGTCCGTGTAATCTTTAGAGATTGCATTTCTTAAAAAATCATAGCCTTGCTCTGGTCCATATCCGCGGAAACCTTCAATAGTACCCATCTCATCAACAGCTGATTTGATTGCATCACGACAAGCCTCAGGAAGTGGTAGTACAACATCGCCAATGCCTAGGCGAATAACTTTTGCATCAGGGTTAGTTTGAGAAAACTCATTTACACGACGCCCAATTTCTGGAAATAAATATCCAGCTTGTAATTTACCATAGTTTGAATTGATTTTTGCCATGCGGAAACGTCCTTTTAATAGTTCTTTTCAAATAAATATAAGAAAGAGAATAAAATCCCGATATTAAACCTTGACATAAAGTTATACCATTTTTAATATTGAGCCACCTAAGGAAGATTAGGCTAATTGGTAAGTCAGCGGTCTTGAAAACCGCCGCCGTAAGGCTTGGGGGTTCGAGTCCCTCATCTTCCGCTAAAAAGACTATCACTTCATTGTGATGGTCTTTTTTTTAGACTGTGATTGTATTTTATTAGCCTGAATCGTGATTTCAATAATGGAACTCTAATGATTTAAGCTCATAAATATCTGTCAATTCGGGTCTATCGAATAATCATGAGTTTCTTATTATTTCCAAGATAAAGAGCCTTGATTATTTAATTTGAGTTCAATACCGATATCTGTTGAACTCAAGTTTTCGCTCGTTAAAAAACGGTAATAACCATCTCTTATAAGACCGACAACAATAAGGTGAGGCTGACCTTCTTCAAAAAGTAAGGCCTGGCTCTCTTGACTTGACACCTCAATTAATCGCTGAACTCGTTTAACCTGATAACCTACAACACTGCCTTCGTTGTATTCTAGGCTCACACCACTCCAAACCTCAATATACACAGAGTTTGAATACTCATTAAGGATTTCAATTGTATTTGATGAAGCTAAAATAGAATCTTTCACATCTTCAATTTCTCCTACTTCTTCAACCCATTCGGCTTCAGTATATACTAAAGAGTCTTCTGCGAATACAGTGTCAATCTCACCGGTAGACTTATCACTTACTAGCTCATAATCCTTGATGTGAATTTCTATTTCACCGAAAGAATTAGAGATGGTATCCACAATTTGGCCTTGAAGTATAGCGCCCTCATTGTTTAAATCATTTATGTCCGTAGCTGAGGGTATTTGCCCACCCAGTGAATTATCACTTGGGGCAGCTACATCTTCACAACCGAGAAGAATCAGAGTGATTGCAATTAATAGATAAATACTCTTCATATTAATTCTCCAAATTCAATTCATTCACACTCGAGGAGTAAATGATTTTAAAATTCACATCATAACCTAGGACAGCCCAATAGATGGTTGATAAAGTATCTAAACTCGAATGAGTGAAAGTAAAGATATCAGTGTTTTTGCGGGTTGATGAGGGTACTTTTGTAGCAGAAATCAAACCATTATTGGAACTTGAATCACAAATACCAAATTCAGAGTCCTCTAAGGAATTTGTCAACACTATCTGATCAAAGAAAATGTCTCCGGCCAACTCTGATACACCACCAATACAGTGCGATTGGAGGTTCTTGAATCCTTGATTATCTCCTTGTTTCCAATAAGGAATCTCATCGAGCAATATTACAGCACTATAAACAATGTCTTCTTGAGCTCCCCATGAAAATTTGAGATTATCACCTTTGGTAACTGAGGACCCATCATTTGGTAACAAGCCGTTAATGGCTTCTGTCATTGGAACCAATAATTTTGCGGGCTGTATAGCACTTTTAAAGGCTACTAAAGAATCTTCTGGATTGGTGTCTTCACATGCACTAACAAAAATGAGCGAGGACAGGGTGAGCAATTTTAAGCCAAACCTTAATTTACTTGTTTTTTTGTTTTTTATATTTTTCATTATTACCTTAGAAAACAACTTCTATACCCAGATTATAGCTTTTCCATTGAGTAGACTGATCACCAGGATCAACCATACCATCAACAGTGATTTCTTTCACTTGTTTTAAAGTGAATTCTTCTTTAAAAGCTTCATAATTTCCATAAATACGAAATGATATTGGAGAGGCCGGAAGTATTTGAACTCCGCCACCAAAGTGAATTAATGGTGTCTTTAGGCTCATGACTACCTCTTGGGCCCCGTAAAACCGTTTATCTACACTTTTATCTTCTAACCAAGCCATCCCAACTCCACCACCAACATAAGGAGTGTAATATGGATTATTGGGATTAAAGACATAGTCAAAGTTTAATGAAATATATTTGTAATTAAATTTTCTTGTTTCGCTCTCGTCAGGATGTATATCGCTAGGGACACTCCATTTATCTATGTAATCGAGTCCGTATCCCCCAAATATAAACTGGCTTCCACCACCTTTAACTTGGATCATCCAACTCTCCCATTGCATTCCAGCAAACACATAAAAATCATTACCGGGGCTTAAATTGTATACTTGAGGCTTCATATATTTGCTACCTACTCCAAACACTTTATGCGTTGCCTTCTTTTTCTTGATCAGACTCACTTGATGTCGAAGTTCTTTTTTACCGTCGAATTGTGCTTCAAAAACTTGTTCGATATAACCCTTTTTACGGATAATAAGTTCAGAGGAATTCAGGCTAATTGAGTATTCAGAAATGGGTGTCAAGCCTATGGAGCGTCCATTAAGTAAAACTTCAGCCCCACTTGGTTTACTTTGAATACTTAAAAAACCTACTTCGTTTTGTACTCCGGGCATAAAATGTTCACTGACTTTTTGAGCATGAAGGTAAAGTTGGTCTAAAACTTGCTCTAGATTACCTTCTAATTTCTCTTGAATTACCGCCATAGTCGTCTTAGTGTCTATTAATTTTAAGATTACAATAAGGTGAGCTTCACTTCCTTTGAAATTGGCAACTAGGATAAAATCTGCCGGAGCCACTCCATTGACGAACATATCATCTTGGAAAGCAGCCTCTTCAAAGAGAGAGCCTAACTGAGCTCTTTCAACCAGATTCATTTCATAACGATTTTTAAGTGAAGATTCAAGCGTGCTGGCTAAAATAATGCCTAAGTTACTTTGTACGGCTTCTTCGCCAAGAGGCTTAAATTTAAGAACACCAATACTTGGTTTATCTATAGTTTGTTTCGTGTCTTGAGTATAACCCATGAAGGGCATTAGAAAGGGCATTAGGAGGGAAAGACAAAAAAAACGCATGCTAATTATCAAAAGAATTTCCCTGTTTATTTCTGTATTACTTAAATGTAATATTCCATAATTTTTAAAATGTGATATATTTCACATTTGAACTTTGAAACGAGAGACTACATCATGTATACCTTATTATTTTTCGTTCTATCCCTGCTATTTACTGGTTATTCTCAAGATTGTGAATGTGCGGAACCCGAAGTGGCCCCAGCAGGACCATGGACTCATCAATTATCTGCAGGTTTGTATGTCAATCAAGCAAAAACATCTAGTAATTGGCATACAGGGCCAAGTGATATGTGGTCATGGTTAACTCGAGTCGACGCGAAAACTCAGTTTGAAAATACTGAATATATTTGGTTTTGGAAGGCCGACTTGGAATATGGTAAAAGCAAGTCAAATAAAAACCCTATGATTAAATTTTCGGACAAAATTTTCACTGAAACTGTTGGTTCGAAGAAGCTAGTTTATAAGATGAATACCTATACAGGCCTTAAATTTGAATCACAATTTGACTCGGGGGTCGGAGAGTATATTGATAAGGATGGTAAAACAATTGTAAATACTAAGATTTCAAACTTTCTAAACCCTGGGTACGTGACTCATTCAATCGGTCTTGGTTACAATCCGAGTGATCTATTTAGCCAACGAGTGGGTTATGCTACTAAATTAACTGTTGCAACTGCCCATAAACGAAGATTCGCTGATGATACAAAAACTAGTCGGATTGAAACCATTAGATGGGAGCCTGGTATTGAATCTATTTCTGAATTCAATTATACATTCAATGAAATGGCAAACTTTAAAAGTGCTTTTCGGCTTTTTTACAACTTTGAAGGCGCTATAGAAACTGACTTGTCTTGGGATAACACACTAACCGCTTCGGTGACTAGTTATCTCGAAATGAGTCTAGCTTATGCCCTTCTTTACGATATTGATCTCGATAGTTCATATCAAAGAAATCAGTCAATGAGTCTTGGTCTAACTTGGAATTTATTCTGAGTAAAAAACTAAAGTTTAGTCACTTAAGTCTAGCTATATTAAGGAATCATAAGGAAAAACGAAATGCCTAAAAAAGCTATTATTATCGGGGCTGGCCCTGGCGGACTTACTGCTGCAAAAGAATTTATTGATCGAAGTGATATCCAACCTATACTACTTGAACTAGACGAAGTTGTTGGAGGAATTGCTCGCACTGTAAACTATAAAGGCAATAGAATTGATATTGGCCCACACCGTTTCTTTTCAAAATCAGACAGAGTTATGGAATGGTGGAAAAAACACTTCCCTCTTCAGAACGTTTCTCTAAAAGAAGATTTCTCTCAAAATAATTGTTTCCCTGAGGATCAAGAAATACTCAAAAACGCAGAAAATGTGGATCCTGAGAAAACTGACGATGTCTTAATGATATGTAATCGTATGACGCGGATCTATTATTTAAGGGCCTTTTTTGACTATCCAATATCTTTGGGTTTAGCCACAGTTAAAAACCTAGGTATTATAAGAATTTTCAAAATTTTAACCTCATATGCTAAAATTACAGTCTTCCCTATCAAGAACGAAAAAACTTTAGAAGATTTCTTCATTAACCGTTTTGGTGAAGAGTTATATGCTACTTTTTTTCGCGATTATACTGAAAAGGTTTGGGGAGTATCTTGTAAAGACATTCCTGCTTCTTGGGGAGCCCAAAGGGTCAAAGGGATTTCAATCACTGAAGCTGTCAAGCATGCGTTAAAAAAAATATTCAGTGGCAGAGCCAGTGGTGTAGGCCAAAAAGAAACTCAGACTTCATTAATTGAACACTTTTTGTATCCTAAATTAGGGCCGGGTCAACTTTGGGAAAAAGTGGCTGGCGAAGTGATAGAAGCAGGTGGAGAAATTCACTTTAAACAAAAAGTGGTGGGTATCCAACTTGATGGACAAAACATTATTTCCTTAACAACTATTGATCCGACAGGGAAAGAAACAATTTGGACTGGAGATTACTTCTTTAGTACAATGTCAATCAAAGAGCTTTTACAAGCTTTTAAAATTGAAGTCCCTAAGCAGGTGAAAAACGTTTCTGACAATCTCGCTTATAGAGATTTCTTGTCTGTAGGCTTACTTCTCGATGAGTTAAAAGTCAAAGATCCTGATTCTTCTCATGCAAAAAAATTAATTAAAGATAACTGGATCTACATACAGGAATCCGATGTAAAGATTGGTCGCCTAGTTATTTATAATAACTTCAGTCCATATATGCTTAAAGACCCTACTAAAGTATGGATGGGACTTGACTACTTTGTAGACGAGGGCGATGAGCTTTGGAATAAATCTGATAAAGATATGGCACAATTTGGTATTGATGAATTAGAAAAAATTGGGCTGATTGATGCATCCAAAGTGGAAGATTCAATGGTCATGAGATACCCGAAAACTTATCCTTCGTATATTGGTGCTTTTGAACATTTTGAAACGGTAAAAGAGTATATCAATACCTTTGAAAACCTCTTTTGTATTGGACGAAATGGCCAGCACAAATATAACAACCAAGACCATTCAATGCTCACCGCAATGGTAGCGGTTGATAATGTATTAGATGGAATACTCACTAAAGAGAATATTTGGGAAGTCAACACAGAACAAGAATATCACGAAGAGAAAAAACCCTCTGCATAAATACATAACTTAGGATTACAGCCTTTCTAAAACTAAAGCCCCAATCACAAGGGGTATAAAGGAAAGTCCTGAGCGAAAAGCTAATTTATCGATAAATGGAGTCGGCTTTTTCCAATAAAGAAATGAGGTAATGCTAGTTAAAGGCACTACAATCAGACAAATAATTCGATACTTCGGTCCACTCTCTCCAATGAGAATTGGGACTAGAACGAGGATATTGAGTAGCATACTTTGAAAAAATACTTGAAGCCTTGTATTCATCTCACCAGCAAACATTGGGAATAATTTCATCCCACAATTTTGATAGTCTTGAAAATTTTTAAGGCTAATTATTAAAGTGTGTGGTATTTGCCAAAAATAAAGAATAAGAACAACATCCCAAAACAGTATAGTATAATCTCTATCAAAAATACTCCAACCCATCCATGGTAATAATGCGCCAGGAATAGCCCCCACCCATGTGCTCCAAGAACTCTTGGACTTAAGGATTGTATATCCAAGCAAATAGATTGCTCCACAAAAGAAAGTAGCTAAAGCAGCCTGTAGAGAGGCCCAATAGGTTAGAATAGGTAATGGAATAAGAAACAATAGCAGGCCAAAGACCAAAGCTTCATTTGCACTTAACCTACCTGATGGAATTGGGCGGACTTTGGTTCTTTCCATAAGAGCATCGGTACGCCACTCCATCCATTGATTAAGGGCTAGTGAACCTGCAGCAGAAATTGCAATGAAAATCAGGGCTACACCTAATTTGAGTCCAACATCACCGCTTAAGTTTTTGGGCTGAGATAGGAGCCCACCCATCCAAGTAACAAGCACAATTAATACAATTGCAGGAGCTTTAGTTAAATCAAAATAAGCTTTAAATTTTAAAAGAATTCTGATAAGAACATCTGATATTCTGCTTAATAGAATCAAAAGTTTCCCCATCTAACAGAATAGCCGAAACCTAAAAATAATGTCACAAGAATTAAACTAAACCAAATCCAAGAGAGCTCAGTTAAACTGCGCTTGGCTTGATAGCACAACCAACTCACCTTAATGGCCCAGAAATATGAGCTGATTAGTATCAATAAAAAAAAGCCTCCAATAAATTGATCTAAAATCATAATCAGTTCCTTTTAGAAGTAACTATGCGCTTCATTCTAAATAAAAACAGAATGAACAAAATGAACGTTATCCCAGACAGTACAACTAGCTTGACCGTAATTAGTTCGTATTTCCCTGCAGTTTCATTTTTAGTATAAAACCATTTATAATATTTCATTTTGATAATTGAAGATACACCCCCTTGAATTCCCCAAACCTTCATCTTGACTTCTAAAGGATACAACATGGGTCCTTTGATAAAATCAATTAAATCACCTTGTGTATTGACAAAGAACATAACCGCTTTGTGATTATAATCTTTATCACCAATAGGGTCAAAAAAGAAACCTAGTGAACTCGTTATTCTTGATACAGTTAGGCTATCACTTACGAGGAAACGCCAACTTTTGATTTGCTCGCTGGTGAGATGTGATAAATTAGTCCTATTGGCAGGGCTGGCAGGGCTGGCAGAGCTGGCGCTTTGACCAAATTGACTATGGTATTCTTTTAAATAGTTTTGTTTTTTATCGGCAGCAAGTGAACTTGACTCAGTAGGGTTTATTGATATTGTATTTAGTGTAAAATCACGCCCTAAGATAAGGTCAGGTTGAATCGCTCTTAAACTAAAAATAGTCTCATTTATAAACGGAGAACAGATCGACCCACAGTTAAAATAGACGAATTGGACCAGATGAACCGCTTGAGGAGCTTCATTGAAGTAGCCGCCGAGTGATTGAGGCCTTGATTCTGAATCCGTAAATTTGAGATTCAAGTCAATTTTTGAAACTATCTGTGAAGGGTCAAAAGATACTTTTGAATAAATCTGTGAGACTAATAATATCAGTAATAAACATTTCATGTATTAAATTTATATATCATTCCTTTTGAATTTGAAAAAAAACTCTTTTTCTTCAATTTCAGTCATCATTGCACCAATTAACCTGAATTTTTCCATCTATATGAGTTATAACATCACTCATTGTTCTGTCACAATAGTTCAATTTTATTACGACCTAATTGAATGAATTTTCGACGTTCTAGTTGTTTAAGTATTCAGGAAACAACTTCTCTAGTTGAATGAATTTCCTCGACATTTTTTTGATGAGTCTTCTCTAACAGGAGTTATACGAGTTTCATATCCTATCACTTATTGAGTGAACTTGACAGCATAAATATCAATATATGACTTTGTTTATTGATGTAACTACAATCCTCTATTTGGGATGTCAAAGAAAGAGGGTAATTTAGCTATTATTGCTTAACTGCTTGATCACTTAATGAAATTTCAACTCGATTTCGACCACAATTTTTTGCTTTGTAAAGCATAGAGTCTGCTCGATCGATAAACTCACTCATTTCTTCACCATTTGATAAATATAACGCTACACCAATACTAACGGTAATAGGGATTGTTTGACCTTCAGCATCAATGTCAAGAGCCTCAATACCACTGCGGATACGCTCTGCAAAACGCACCGATTGATCTTCAGATGTTTGAGGAGTAAGAATGACTATTTCTTCCCCACCCCATCTAGCCACAGTATCATATGGTCTGCACGCTTGTTCTAGAAATTTGGACAACAATTGAATGACAATATCACCAGCATGATGCCCGTGTGTATCATTCACGAGTTTGAAGTGGTCAATATCAATGAAAATAAGAGCCATTTCGCCTTGATTCTTAAGTCGGGACTGTCGATGTAACTCGGTATCCATCATTCGCATAAAACTACGACGATTACACAAACCAGAAAGCGGGTCGGTCTCGGATTTGTCTTTGACATCAAGTAGTTGATTCTCAATCATATTGACTCTTTCAGAAAGAAAGACTGCGATAGAACCCAAAAGACCCATAAAACCAACAATGAGAACAACGGTAATAAAAATGAAAAGCGGACTCAGGGCTAAAGAGAAAACGCCAATATCGCGCTCTAATGGGGTTTGAAATAGTTGATATATGAACAATAAAACAAAAGCTAGCCCCAAACCCGTGAAACCACCCAATAGAGAAAAGAAATTACCCCAGGGGAGGTAGCTTCTAGAGTCTGTTAAAAATTTGGTAAAACCCTTAAAATTCAATGTTTCATTAATGGTGCGATTTAATTCGCTCAAATTGATTACCTCAAAAACTGTTTACTACTGAGACCTTAATCCTACTAATTTCGAAGGACTCCTGCCAAGCGAAAACCCAAGAACCAGAAAAATACCAACTTTTACCTTGATAAAGTGACCAACTTAGGCCATATCCCCATTTTTTTTGCCATTGGGCACGACTCCATTCATCAAATTCTGTAATTATTGCAATTCCTTGATCATTAGAGTTGATCCACCAATATTCAATTGAATGAGCAAAATAGTTTTGGCTCCCCAATTGATCAATAGGTAATACCCTTAAATAATCCAGGTATTTAGGCTGAAAGTAAGACCATTGACCAATTTCACCCTGAAAGAAATGCTGGTACCCACCATAAAACTTATAAATCAGATTTGGAGTTAACCAGGATATTGGTTGATTAATCCGCCACTCCTGAGACATATATTGTAGGGATTCAGCCCCCTGAAAGTCCTCGCCATAGAGCAGAAGCCAAGTAAATTCTTGATGAATGGGACTTCGTAGTTTAATTGTTTTTTTCCATTGATATTTAACCCCTGTCTCATTGATATTGACTTTATTCACATCACGGACAAAGTACTTATTAAATATCATACCATATTTGTGGAAGCCATAGGTGTTTCTGGTGAGTTGAACACCGACTTTGCTAAAACTACTCGTTGAATCAAGACTTTGACTTTGAAATGTAGCCGCGAGTTCAAAATGAGTTCCCAGAACATACCGTTTTCTAAGTATTGTTTCAATTTCTCGAAGTGACTCATTTGACAGCCACCAAAATTCAAAATCTAATCCATTTGAAGCGATATTATGAAATTGAAGATAAGATTGGCCTTGGTATGAATCGTCATTTTTTAGAGCAATAAATTCAATTTGACTTCGTGGTAATTCTTTCAAGTAAAGATAAGGGTAAATTAAATTCCTACTTGAGTCGCGTTTGATTTCACTCGATAAAAAATCAAAATAACCTTGGTTCAATATATAATAGACTCTTTGATTAATGGCATCTTCGATATGAGTAGTTGATGCCTCACTCATCAATACTAAGGAACTTGAGTCTAAGTCAATATCTCCTCGTAATCTAAATTCACCTAATAAATAATTTTCTGATGGAATCATTTGTCCTAGACACGAGCCTCCATCCCAGCTAACCTTACTAAATATTCTACCATCATTTACCTCTTTGCGAAGCTCAATCCATGAATTTTCTCGAGCAACACTGCAGGAATCACTGTAAGCCCATTGCAATAGCCACATTACAAAAATCATTACTGCCATTAAAAAACCGCCCGAGCACTGAGCATTAATCTGCTCCAAGTCTTTTGATTTTGGCCCCAGACCATAAGAAAATCAGAGTCTATATAAAACCATTGACCAAATCGTATTGAGCTGTAATTTTTGAATTCAAAATTCTCTCCAGGAGCATACCCATTACTTAGCTCATAAGGGTATTCTCCAGTATTCAATTTGACTCTTTTAAATTCAAAACTTGAAAGTCCTAAATTCGATCTTTGATATCGGAACTTTAAACCTTCTGCTTGACTGTAAAATTGAAGACTTTCTTGAGATTTGGAGTATTCCCCCTTTTTTATTGATAGAAAAGGAGTTAAATAAAAATACGAATAAAATTCATATTCAATCATCGGAATCCATTGATCAAATTTCCAAAAACCTGAGCCATCTTGATGTTGAGATTGATTGATATACTTAGGTTGTATTGACACAATGGGTAGCACAAAATAACGTCCACCCAATTCGTATTTTATTAGTGAAGAATTAGCGGATGCAAATCCATTTGTTTTTGAATGCAATTGATTGCTTTCGATGGAAAATCTATTTTTATCTTTTTCTAAAACATAATATAGAGTTCGTTCAATACTTGCATCATAGAGTTGATTAAAATTAGATTCATTATACTCGGGAAGCCATCTATGACTGTCTGACGAGTCTGCAGTGCTCAAATCTACTTGTAAACCAACTCGACTATATGCGAAAAACCCTTTTTTAACTCCTAACAAATTTGACAAGACAGAACGTAAATGAATATTCGTCTTCACCTTTCTTAGAAATAAATTGGATGCATTTGAATCTCGACCAAACCCTAATAATTTAAAATCGCCTCGATCAACATTATGAATATAATTATCGACGATAGAATCATAGACAACATCACCCGTCCCATCAGGTACGCTTTTATACAAGGGGATTAAATGATTTTCCTGAGTACTTTCTACTTCGTAATGTAAACTCCCTTCAATAGGGCTTTGATTGCTCCATAGTGATTGAGTCCACTGACTATTCCAAAAAATAAAATCTTGTCCTGTCAACCATGTTAACTCACTTTGCCGCCAACGGGTGTATTCTTGAAACTGATACCCTTGATCATTTGACAAAGATAAGTCATGTTGTAATTCTATTGACTTGAGGCTATCTCTAGCTGACCCGTAATTACCTTCAAAAACTTTACGGAGCTCTCCGCCAATTTTTTGAGAATGCCTTAGATTATTAAAGATTAAATTTTGGAAACCTAACTTAGCAAAAAGCCTTTCTTCCCAGAAAGTACTGTCATCTCTTCTTCGCTCAACTTGGGTGCCAAGAGTCGGTGTCCAATTATTTGTTTTAAAATTAGTTTGAAGTTGATAGCCCCACTCCTCATATTCTATTGAATCAGTAATATCATTATGTTGATGCATCCCATATTGATTCATTTTTAAATCTAACCAACTCATTTTAGCGAGATTTTCTAACTCCCACCTTTTAGAATTGAATTGTTTGTTTGAATCAATTATTTGTAGATTTTGAACCTCAATTGAATGTTGCCAAAAACGATTAGGATTAAAAATTAATTGACCTTGATGTAAGGATAAATTTTCTGTTTCATTTTTTTGAGAAATGTGCCATATATCCCAAAGTTCATAGCTATTGATTGTGGGAGTTAAAGCCTCAAATTCTGGTTCTTTATATGTTGAAGTCAATTCTAACACCAGTGGTACACTACTACCGATTTGAGTATCTCTATGATTACCCATTTTAAAATAATAACGACTTGCCCCATTTTTGTTTTGGTTAGTATCAACTATACTCGTATGGTCGACTTCAGTGTCAAAATAAATAAATTCATTTGGAGTCCAACTATAATTGAGCCCTGACCACCTCCATTTTTTATTTTGGTTTTGTTTTTGACCATCTAATTCTTCAGGAGAGAAAAAGCCAAGGCCTGGCCCCACAAATTCATAATAATCCTCATCAAACTGCTCAACCACTCTATACTCGCCTTGAACATTCACATGAAAATTCTTCTGATAAAGTGTATCACCTATTTGATAGTTTTCTTTTTTGACAAATTGATATATACCATTAATAAGTTGATAAACTTGAACTGTTCCTGACTTTAATGAATCAATTTGTTCATTGTTGGTGAGATAAAAAATTTTATTTAGTCCCTCTAAATCATTTTTTGATTCCACTTGAAAATCCCAAGCCCCAATTGTGTGTTTTGAACTAATTAATTCTTGAGAAAACCCAATATATGATTGTAGGCTTTGAGAATTCCAGTTTTCAAATTCAATTTCAACTAACTGGTTTTCTGCCATTAATCTTGAACTAGTAAAATGTAAAATTCCTTCAAAATAATCTATTTCATAATCTTTAAAAACCTCTAATTTAACACCATCCAACCAGACTTTTTCAGTTCCAGGCTTGACTTTAAGAATATCGCCTTGCGAAGAGGTGATTACATACCCACCCTGTTGCCCCTCTTTAGTGAGGAGTGTAAGTCTTTCAAAGGCCAATTTGGAGCTGCCTAAAGTGAATTGGCTTCTGCTTTCAAATTCAAGAGAAGGCTTAAAGTTTGTTTGCACCAACAAACCTCGCATTGATTGCTCCCATTGACCTCTTAATCCTATATTAAATTTTGATTCAACATCACCTAACTCTAAGCTACCGTTATCATGCTTTAATTTCACAAAAACATCATCAAACTCTTTGAGAGTTCCGCTCTGTTCTTGCAATTCTAAAGGCCGATCTTGGTCTGACAGCCTTGCTTCGAGATAAATATTAGAATCAATCCGCCCATGCACATTTAGTCTCAACCCTTGTGAAATATTAGATTGATTAGACGCATCAATACGAAATGATTTTTCACCATGAATAACCAAAGGCATTAAGCCCGAAACACCTGAAGAGTCTGACAAAGAATGGCTATGCTTCGTTTCAAGGCCACTTCCAATTTCATTCGGATATTCACGCTCAATAGGCACTAGAGAGCTATCATAAAAATAAAAAGTTGAATCTTGAGTATATGTGGCTTTAAATAGAAATAATTGGCAAAATACAATGAAGTTAAATACTTGATGAAAGAAGTTTAAACGAACTATGTGTTTCATCAATAATTAGCTTTAGCTTTTATATCAACTAGGCCATAAGAACAAAGGTTTTCTTCAATAAAATATAAACGATTAAAATTTTCTCGAAAAACAATTTGTCGCCCACCCTCTAGGCATAGATAAAAAACGTCTCCAACTTTGATTAATTCAATATTTGGGTATGCCGCTCGTACCATAACTGTCCAATACTCAGGAATCAATAAGGAGAAAAGAATTCTTGAAGAACCTCTTACTTTTTTGACAATCTCAGGTTTGGAATTAACACTCCAATCAAACTCTGTTTTTGAATAGATAAGGATGGGAAATAGTATTAAGTAAATTAAATATCTCATTGTATCTCAAATTGTTTACTTGCAATTAAAAATTCGTTTTGAATAACATCAATACTCCAAAAACCTGGTTTAGACATTTTTGGGTTTAAAGATGAGATACAATTTTCTTCTTTAGCAGAACAGGTTGTTTGAGTAATTTGTAACCCATCTTGATACCAATAAATATGAATGAGCTCTGGATATGTATTTCTTTTAAAAAACAAATGCAATCTTTTGTCTGATTCAACAAAATCAGACAAAAGACCAAGTGGCTTATTTTTGATGATTTTTTTACTTAAAATTAATTCTGTATGATACAAAGAATGAGATAGATTAGGCTTACCCAGAGTTGAAGCTGCACGAGCCTGAATGTCTTCACAACCGCGTTTAGCAGTTAATATAACTACAAGTAGGACTAAAAAAATTATTGATTTCCTCAGACGTCTTATAAGGGACCAACTAGGCTTCATTGTCTAATTTGAGATGTTTGTCCAAAAAAATGGATCACTTCTTCTAAATTGGTTTTCCATTCGGATATTAATGTTTTAGTGAGAATGGGCAAATTAGCAGACTCGAATATAAAAACTAATTGAACGCTCATATTAATCGGCAATATACAGAGAGTCCATTTTTTGCATCGTAAATTCATTGAATCAAACATCTCATCACCTAGTGAACTAATTATACTCGAGATGGACGCATAGGACGCTGAGGCTAGTGCTGAAAAAACACTTGAATCAGGACCTGGATATTGACCTACCTGCGCAATAGTATTGCCCGCAGAGTGATTAAGAAGAGTAAACGCGGCTTTTGATTCTTTGTGAATCTTATTAAGTAACGCTGTTAGAATATGTGATTGATCCGCTGATAGTATTATATCGGTCATTTATCACTCTTTGGAACATAAGGCCTAAGCTCAATGTCTTCAATCTCTTCATTCGCTCTATTGTCATCTTTTTTGTCATCTTTTTTGTCTAAAGTTGACTTCTCTTCATGACCTTGGGGCTTTTTAGGAGCAAAGGGATTTGGAGTAGAACTTGAATCACCCACTCTTGATATATCACCCAAAGAGCTTGGGCTTGGAACTTTAGTTGCGGGAGAAGGTTCTGGAGCTCTCAAATCTAATAAATCATCGTTAGTTACAGGCTTGGGTTGAATAGATTCCTTGACTGGCTTGAGATCAGTTTTACTTGGAGATAATGATGAGGGGGATCCTGCAGAAGTAGGCTTCTTATTCAAAGTAGTAGCTCGAGCAGGAGGCGTCCCTCCACCAATTGAAGACTGGCGTTTATTAAATTTATCAATTACTTTTTTGGAGACAGCTTTAAGGGTCGCTACAACACCTCTGCCGACGTGTGAAACCGCTTCATAATACGCAATATTTCCAGGATTTAATCTTGCATTGAGCTCATCGACAGTAAACACATCTGGCATATCACGCTTGTTGTATTGCAGTACGTATGGGATTTGTTCTAAATCAAAACCATATTCTTTTAAATTTTGAGATAAATTTTGCAATGACTCTAAATTTTCAGCCATTCTGTTTTTTTGAGAGTCAGCGACAAACACAACACCATCAACACCACGAAGCACTAGCTTACGAGTTGAATTATAATACACCTGACCAGGAACAGTATATAATTGGAACTTTGTCTTAAAGCCTTTAATAGAGCCTAAATCGAGGGGTAAAAAATCAAAAAACAAGGTTCTATCTTGCTCTGTAGCTAGGGAGACCATATCACTTCGCTTATCTTGAGGAAGCTTTTGGTGAATGACTTGGAGATTGGTAGTTTTACCACTAAGGCCTGGGCCATAGTAGACAATTTTACAGTTAATTTCACGCGTAGCAAAATTAATTGATGCCATTGATTTAACCCATTCTCCAAAATAATTCTTGGCTTAAACACGTACCCTTAAAGAATTCAAATCCCTCACACTTTAATTATAATTTTTTGTCCACAGAATCAAGCATAAAACAAAAAAACCCTCAAATAATGAGGGCTCAAGAGATTGTATAGTATATATCGGAGATGTTAAGCTGCTAATTTAGCGTTTAATATCTTTTGTATTTTACTCTTGTAGTTACCTGCTCGGTTTTTAGTGAAACCAGCTTGGCGACGACGTGCTGCTTTATCAAGCATAGAGAAAAGAAGAGGAACTTCAGCAGCTATCACTTCTTTTTCTTCAGCAGAGCGGATAGTTTTAATTTTTGTACGAATCGCCGAACGAACTGAGCGGTTGGTGCGGTTTTGACGCGCAGTAATTTTTAGACGTTTTTTACATGACTTTGATTGAGGCACAAGCAATCTCCAAATAATTTAAATTTATTTTCAATTTTGAAGCCAAACTACAAATAATTACCAAATTATTCAAGGCGTTTTGATTTCTTTTAAAAAATACTTAAAACGATACTCCAAAAACTTAATAAAAGTCCAAATAAAAACTGAACTGCTGGCCCTAATATCAATGAAAATGGACCATTATGGCCTAAAAGCATTTGAGCAATAAAAAGAATAATAAAAGGCTTAGAACCCCATTCAAACATTTTGGATTCAAATTTGAAAGCAATCGGTCTTGGCATGAAAAATGAAATGATTTTGGACCCGTCTAAAGGATAAATTGGCAGCATATTGAAAAGAAACAGACCAATATTTACCACCATGTAAATATAGAGGCCGTCTTTGAGAAGCCCAAGGCCTCCTTGATTTGCTTGAGGGTGCAATACACCAGAATTCAACAAAGCAACTAAAACCCCTGAAACCACAAAAGCTTGAATAAGATTCATTAAAGGCCCAGCAAATGATATGAGCATAAGGTCGCGACGCGGGTCACTTAAGTTCATAGGATTAACAGGGACAGGCTTGGCCCACCCTATACCTATTTGACTAAAGGCTAGTATAGCCAACATCAAAGTTCCCATGGGGTCTAAATGATTAATGGGGTTAATTGTAACTCGACCTAAAGATCTAGCAGTAGAATCACCAAGACGATAAGCCACCCACGCATGTCCAAATTCATGGATCGCTAAGGACATGACTATGCATGTAAAGTAAAGAAGGGCACTATGTATTTCACTCATGCCCGTCAATATACAAAAATTTAAGTCAGTCGTTATTAACTAACTAATTAGGCAATGAAATCAATATTTTGACCTGACCGTAATCCGTCATTGAATGCTTTGGTGTTTTCAACAGCCTCAGAATCAGTAGCTTCTCGTTGATTATCACGTAAATCTTTGTTTTCAATCTCTACACGGTCCGTTTCAGTCTGACGTTTTAATTGAACTTCTTCGTCAGTTTTCTTTTGAACCACTTCACGCGAGATTGATTTAATTTCATTATTTCTCATTGAATCTAATGATCCAACAGGATTATTGCCTGAGACTTCCATATTTTCCTCCGATTAATTTGCACAGAGCGTTTCTTCCCAAAAACACCGCAGCTGCATTAAGTATATCGGCATCTTAGAGCAAAACTTTAAGCTTTCTTTTACTTTTTTCTTTAAGTTTCACCTCAAGTGTGACTTTGATGAGTAAAATTTCGCTAAAAACTCACATAACGCTCCGAAATAGAAGTATAATTTCAATTAAACAAAGGTGTATTATGTCTCAAAACAAACCCCATATTTTGATTGTTGGTGGCGCTGGGTATATCGGCTCACACACAAATTTGTATTTAAATGAACTTGGTTACCAAACAACGGTCCTTGATAACCTGGTCTATGGTCATCAGGAATTTGTTCTCTTTGGCCGTTTTGTTCAAGGCGATATGGGTGACCCTAAAGTCTTGGATGATTTATTTCAAAACAATGACTTTACAGCTGTGATGCATTTTAGTGCCTATGCTTATGTTGGAGAATCAGTCACTGACCCCGCTAAATACTACCACAATAATCTTTCAAAATCTATCACATTACTCAATAAAATGGCTGAATATAAGGTGAAAAACTTTATTTTCTCATCGACTTGTGCCACATTTGGCAAGCCAATCACGGATAAAGTCTCAGAAGATCATCGTCAAAAACCAATAAACCCCTATGGGCGTACAAAGCTTCTGCTAGAAATGCTACAAGGGGATTATGAAAATGCCTATGGGATGAAATTTATCAATTTAAGGTATTTCAACGCGGCCGGTGCTGATCCACAATGTCGAATTGGTGAAGATCATAATCCAGAAACTCACCTGATACCACTGATACTGCAAGTTGCCTTAGGTAAAAGAGAATTTATTTCCATATTTGGGTCGGATTATAAAACTCCTGATGGCACCTGCATTAGAGATTACATTCATATCTTAGATCTCGCTCAAGCACATGAATTGGCTTTAAAAAGTCTTTTGGAAAGTGGCACTTCAAAAAATTATAACTTAGGTAATGGTACCGGTTTTTCCGTTCTAGAGGTTGTTGAAATCGCAAGAAAAGTTACCGGACATCCTATCCCTGTCCGGATGGAAGAACGGCGAGCCGGAGATCCCGATATGCTCGTGGGTGATAGTCAACTTGCTTTAAAAGATTTGCTGTGGAAGCCGCAGTTTGCCGATTTAGAAACGATCCTCACTCATGCCTGGAATTGGCACAAAAAGAGACACGGTTAAGTTTTGAAAAGAATTGCCCTCTATTCTCTTCGTGAGCTTCACCTACCTATTCTACTTCGTGTCTATCACGCTCTGAAGGCTCTAAATAATACTGACGAATGGGAATTAGGAGTTTGTGCACCAGAGTTTATTGCTGGAACAGCAGAATGGCCAGAAGAGGGACTTTCTCAAAACACGATTACTAATTTACACCATCAAAACATCCCCTATTGGGGGAATAAAAATGGCCATAAATCAAGATATGATGCCGTCGTCACAGCTGACGCTTGTTATGACAGAGTGGACGGTTGGGGTCCGGTTGTATGTGTTGGCCATGGTACAATTTCAAAAAATATTTTCTTTATTGACCAACCCATATGCCGACGTGAAAATTTTGCTGACATCCTTTGTGTTCCAGGTCCTTGGTACAGTCATGCCTTTGGCGAAATGGTCCAAACAATTATCAGCCCGACAGGGTTCCCTAAGCTTGATGCTCTCCATGAAGATCACATCTCATATGCTCATAATATTCTGGCTCAATCTGGCATAATAACCACCAACAAGAAGATTGCTTTGTACGCCCCTACATACAATGTGGAAATGTGTTCTTTGCACATGATGAAAGAGCCTTTAACTCAATTAGCAAACTCAACTATTTCGCCAACATTGGTTCTTATTAAATTACATGGTGCATCAAGTCAAGAATATCGTGATAGTTATAAATTGTTGGCAAATCAAAATTGCAACATCTTGTTTCTTGAAGATCATGATGTCATCCCTTGGATGCAACTCTCGGACTACCTTATCAGCGATGTTTCAAGTGTCTATGTGGAGTATTTACTTTTAGGTAAACCTATATTTTTATATAATCACCCCGATTTAAAGACTTGTGCCTTTTATAACCCCAAGGCCGTAGAGTTTCAAACTAGAGATGCATGTTATCAATTTTGTGAAGGGAATAATTTTGTCGATCTTGTTACTGATAAATTAGTATCTGATCCGATGAGTATTACACGACAAAAATATGCTGACACTTTATTTCCTAAACTTGACGGAAAGAACAGCCATCGTGTAGCTCAGGAAATTGAGAAACTCTTAGCAAATCATTTACAATACCCATCTTATCGAAGTGAATTCATTTATGTTTTGATTGAACCAATTCACGGATTTACTGCAATTGAGCTTCAACGGATACAAGATAACCTGCAAAACTTAGCTTTCAATGACAAACCCAAGGTGTGTTTTATATCAAAAAACAAATCCCCCATTCTACCTTCATTTGATTTTGTCATATGGGTTGATATGATTCAAATAAAGAAGCTTCACCTCAATGAGCTTGATGGAATTATTCTTCTCAATGGGGAATATTATTTCCCAAAAGAATTAGACAAGTTAATTGCAATGCACTACAAGGTATGGCAACCATTAGCGCAAGTTCAATTCCCTTTGTTAGAAGATAAATCGTCCTCATTTTATCAAAGACAAGCAAGTGTTTTACCGCAAAGGCTTGATGCGACTGAAGAAAAGATTCAAACTTATTGTAAACATGTCTACTTCCCTGACTCGGCAAATATAAAAGCTGCCAAATGGGATGGGACGTTTATACAACACGGGTTAATACCCTTTTGGCTAGATTATTATCATTCAGAAAAAACCATGGGAGAGATTGAATTTGATTGGTTTTATTTCCACCTTAAACTTCAAGAACAAAAAAAACACTCTGTCTGTAATCTTGGATTATACGGAACTAGCCAACGGTAAATGTATCTAAACAATAGCACTTGTTGAGGCTGGGACTTTGCACCATTTTTTGTAATCCATCTTGAGCTAAAATAACCATCGCTTTATGGGTGCACATCATCAATCCAACATCAACCTCTGGCACTTTTAAAAATTCAGCTTGATTTGTTTGATAAATAAACTCCCTTAAACCGTTGGCATCCATTTTTTGATGCACTGGGTATTGATCCATCTTGAGGTGAAAGTTCACCTTGGCAATGGGGTGTGAATTAAGCGTAAGAGGGGCTGCAATATGAACGGCGTCTTCAGAATCGGATGAATTGATTGTGAATTGACTCAGGCAACTTTTTAACCTCTCAACACCTCGGCTATCTAACTGAAGAGGTAGGAATTGTATTAAAAAATGGTCGTTCTTATAATTGACTAATTCCTTCAATAGGGACAGAGGCTCTCGAACTATATCGACCTTTGTCATCGGCTGATATTTGTATTCAAATAGTGGTTGGAATAATATTATTTTACTTAATTTTGTGTCTTTTAAATTAGATATCATTACATCAACCATCTCTTGATGAGAGGGGGCAAGTATAATGAAATGAGTCAAAGGATTTGTCGCGGTTGATGATTTAATTAAGTTTGAAGAATGAGCTAACGACTCCTTTAACTTTGAGGCTTTGATGTTTTTTAGCAAGTCTTGAATATCATAAACTATTGCCTCGCCACCAGTAGAAACGAGACCATGTCTATATGCTGATTGAAATAGAAATATCTCTAGAGAATAAATACTAGGGAACTGATTCATTAGCTTTTCTTTTTGAACTTGATCATCAAGAAGGAGGTACTTTGCGCTATCTACCATCGCTATTGAAAGTATACTTACACAACTCAAACCCTTAGTGCCGGCAGATAGTTTATTAAAGTAGTGACGAATATAATTAGGGAACTGTTCATCGAGAACAATAACGACTTCAAGTTCAGACAAGACTAACGCTATTTTATTCCAAATTGGTATGACACTAGATATATCAAGTTGCAGCACCGGAATCCAAACTAATTTTTCATCAAAACGATTACTCAAGGGCTCAATGACACTCTCAGGATTTAATGACATCATAATTACTCTTTTGGAATTTGAATAACACTTACCCTTACCAACATAGCAATTCAATACTTATCTTGTAGGTATGGAAATGAGACTTGGGTTTTTCCCACAACGCGAATTACATCTGCCTGTATTACTTCCGGTGCTTGACGAATGTATCAAAAGAGGCTTTGAATGTACTCTTGTGATTGCTCCTTTTCAAAATGCGGCAAATGGAATCCCCGACGAAGGTATAAGTGGTGAACAGCAAAAGACATTAATAGATAAATATCCCTGTACCGCCTATCAAATAAATTTGGCGTTTGACCTGACAATTAGTGCCGATTTTGTATTAGAATACACTGAGCGTTGGGGGAAGCAAATATGCCTTGGTCATGGAACTATTAGTAAAAATATTTATTTCCTGAATGAAGAGATTTGTTGGCGAGAGAGTTTTCATGAGACATTAATTGTCCCGGGACCAGCCTACAAAGACTCATTTAAAGGCTGTGTTCATACAGAGGTTCAGCCTTTGGGCTTTCCGAAAATTGATAGCTTTACTCAAGATATCCAGCAAGAAAAAGTGCTTCGCGATTCATTTACCCAATTACATCCAAATAGCCAAGGTAGACAACTCATACTTGTCGCTCCTACTCATAATCAAGAGTTCAATTGTATTGATTTCATTTGTCATAATTTTTCAAAAATATCATCTCACCAATTCCACTTTATTTTCAAACTTCATGGAGCTACCCAGCCCAATCAAAGAGAACAAGTCAATTCTCTCATCCAATTAAATAAAAATATTACACTTTGGAATGATCAGAATATTAACCAAGCTATGGTTATTTCTGACGCTATGATATCGGATCTTAGTTCAGTTTGTTTGGAATATTATTTACTAAACAAGCCCATTATGGTTTATGACCATCCCGAGTTAAGTAATTCTTCGTTCTATCACCCCAATGGAATTGAATTTCAATTTCGTTCTAGTTCTTATCGTTTCCAAAGCATTGAAAAACTCAGACAAATTTTCACAGAGAAACTCAGACCTGATCCAATGTTTTGGGCACGCGAAAAAGCTCGTTCACAATTATTCCCCCCTTTGGATGGCTCTATTTCAAATAAGATAAGTGAGTTTCTATTTAAAAAAATGCTATCGGCCAATTTTAAAGAGCCGAGGTACCCTTTAGCAATTTTGATTGAAAGCGCTGAAATTAAACCCATTGAAACGACCTTGTTTTTTAAACAAATACAAAAAGCTTATTATACTTTAGATATTGTAGCATCAGCTTCAGTAATTGAAACACTGAAATCTACAGGATCTCATTTGTTGTTAGAAAACTGTCGATTTAAAACACTGAACTCAAGTATGGTTCGCAGTGATGTTAAATCAATACCTGAAGCGATACTTTATTGGAATCTAAAAGATCAACTGCCATGGCAATTTGATCTTTTATGGGATGTTTCTCAGCATTATAAACAAATCATTGGGCGAATTGATGGACTCAATGAGTTGAATTATAGAGCCAAAATAGGATCGACGCTGAACATGTCAGAAGAGGCCAAACAACGATTTTTGAAATACCGTGGATTCCCAAAATTTGTTCCGTCGATTGAAGGCTTGAGTGTCTCACCTGATAATAGTTTCATACTGAGTGGAGTAGACGCTAATAATTTGAGATTAAATCAAACAAAAGAAACGCCAGCCTATCACCAAGAGCATTGGCATTGGCTAGGACTTTACCTGATCAAGTAGAGTTGGAATGCGACATTTCATTTAAGTCAGGTGTGAATTGCCTAAACCATTTTAGGTTTTCTGAACGATGGGCTGTTTTTGAAATGTATTCACCTATTAAATAGAGCGAGCCAGATAAAGTACATTGATCGTAGCCTTTTGATTTCAAAAAATCAGCATCAATTAATGATTTCATGCTAATTGACGTTGAGTCTTTTCCTGTATAAAGGTTGAATTTCTTTACTAATTCCTCAGGTTCCGCAAAACGGGGGAAGTCACCTCTTACAAAATACACATCAACTTTCATACTAACAATCTCATCAAAGATAAGCCTGAGTTCTTTGTCAAACATCAAACCGAGAACGATGGCTTTTTTGCCAGGCACAGTCTCTAGATAAAGCTTCAATTCCCTCATGGATTCAGGGTTGTGGGCTCCATCAATCATCAGTGTAGCGCCTTTTTGCATATAAACGGGATCCTCAATAACTTGTTGGCGGCCCGCCCATTCGTGAGATTTAATTATGTCTAACAATACCGGCGGTAATGGGTGAAACTGAGGATAAATCGTTTGAATCACAGCAATGGCAAGGTCCTGATTCCTTTTAAAATGACCTTGAAGTAAATCCTTTTGAAAATTAAGTAACCTTAAGTCTGCATTTTTTTGTGTTGCAATCTTTTTAATTTCATCACGTAAATCATTTTGAATTATTTGAGAAAACACTGGTCGCTCTGGTCTCATGATTCCGCATTTTTCAAACAAAATTGACTTTAGATCATGTCCCAAAAATTCCGAATGATCTAATCCAATACTTGTTATCACACTTATTTGGGGTTGAAGTACATTGGTAGAATCAAGACGCCCACCAAGCCCTACTTCAAAGATGCACCAATCCACTCCTTCTTGTTTAAAATAGAGAATTGCAATTAAAGTAATCGCTTCAAAATAAGTGAGCTCTATGGATTTACATTTTTGAGAAATTTCGAAACAGATATTATCTAATTCAAGCTGAGGGATGGGGGTATTAGCAATTCGGATTCGCTCTCGCACGCTTACTAAATGGGGAGAACAAAACCACCCAACTTTATTCCCACATTCAGTCATCAGATTTGCTAGCAAACTTGTCGTATAGCCTTTACCATTGGTTCCAGCTACTAATATAACTTGCAATTCTTGGTCGGGACGCTCTAATAATTCTAATGCCTCTGTAATATTGTCAAGACCCGCCTTGACGCCAAAGCGGATTCTAGATTCTAGCCATTGATTCGAATTAAATTTACTCATGAAGGTACTTAAAGGTCAACAAACCCATCATCGTCAGCAGGGTCTTTGGGCGCTTCTTCTATTGGAGCTGCAGGTGCCTCTTCTATTGGAGCTGCAGGTGCCTCTTCTATTGGAGCTGCAGGTGC